>WJLX01000090.1 GCA_014728225.1 Candidatus Coatesbacteria bacterium
CTTGATCAGCGTGTCCGCCAGCGGGGTGAAGGTGTTGGCCAGCAGGATCGCGAAGAAGACCCCGCCGGCGAAGCTGGACAGGGCGCGAATGAGCACCACGAGGACGCCGATCAGGGCCCCCATGATCCAGCGGCCGCCGTTGGTCGAGGGCGAGCTGACCGGGTCGGTGGCGAAGAACAGGGCGCCGAAGAGCAGCCCGCCGCCGGCCAGAGTGTAGGGCACACCGGGGAACAGCTCGGGCCGCAGGGCGTGCAGCACGAGGGAGGCCGCCGCGGCGGCGCCGAGGACGGCCAGCGGGGTGCGCCAGTTGATTACCCGGCGGATCAGCAGGTAGATACCGAGCAGGACGAACAGCAGGGCCGCCGTCTCGCCGATGGCCCCGGAGGTGCGTCCCAGCAACAAGTCGAGGAGGTCTTGCTCGACGCCGGAGCCCTTGAAGGCCGCCAGGGGGGTGGCCGTGGTGACGGCCTCGGGGCCGGCGGCGAGGGGGCTCCAGTGGGCGAAGCCGCCGGCGCCGCCCCAGAAGGGCTCCCACCAGCGACCGGCGAAGAAGGTGGGGAAGCTGATGGTGACGAAGGCCCGGCCGACGAGGGCGGGATTGAAGACGTTGCGGCCGAAGCCGCCGAAGGCCTCCTTGCCGAAGAGCTGGCCGACGCCGACGGCGATGACGGGCAGCCAGAGCGGTACGTGGGCGGGCAGGGAGAGGCCGACGAGCCAGGCGGTGATCCAGTAGGTGCCGTCCATGGGCTTGCGCCGGATCACGGCGAAACCGGCGGCGATCAGCCAGCCGGTCAGCTGGCAGACCAGCACCAGGACCAGGGAGCGCCAGCCGAAGAAGTAGACCGCCGCCGCCAGCAGGGGGACGAAGGCCCAGAGGAACTTGCGGTGCAGGGGCAGCAGCCGGGCCGGGCCGCTCCAGAAGGGCAGGGCGTGGAGGCTCTTGGCGGCGTGCTCGCTCAGGCTCGGTTTGGAGCCGTCCATCGTCTTGTTGGTCATCAGTTGAGACTCCCTCGCCGCAGTCTACCAGCTACGACCGATACCGTTACAAGCTAGCCAAAAGGGGCCCCGCTGTCAAGCGTCGCCGCCCCCGTCGTCGCTGTCGGGAAAGCGCAGGGTGAAGGTGGAGCCGCCGCCCGGTGTCGAATGGACGACGATCTCGGCCGAGTGCAGCCGGGCCACCTGGGCCACGAAGGCCAGGCCCATGCCGGTGCCGGGGACCTCGGCGGCGTTGGCGGCGCGGTAGAACTTGTCGAAGATGCGTTTCTGATCGCCGGGGGGGATGCCCGGCCCCTGATCGGTGACCAGGATCTCGCCGCCCCGCGGTGTGCGCTGGACCTCGACGGTCACCAGGCCGCCGTCGGGCGAGAACTTGATCGCGTTGTCGATCAGGTTGACCAGGGCCCGGGAGACCAGGCCGGCGTCGAGGGAGACGACGGGGCCGTGCGGGGTGCCGCGCAGCACCAGCTGGACGCCGCGGCGCCCGGCGAGGTCCCGGGTCAGTTCGAGGGCCTCGGCGGCGATCTCGCTCAGCTCGACGGGCAGGAACTCGCCCTTGATCCGGCCACTCTCGATCCGGCTGACGTCGAGAAAGGCCTCGATCAGACCGATCAGCTTGCCGGACTCCGAGGCCACGTAGCCGCCGTACTGGCGGCGTTCCTCGTCGGTAATCTCCTCGTCGGTCAACAGCTCGCCGAAGCCGTGGATCGTCCCCAGGGGACCTTTGAGGTCGTGGCTCATGATGTGCATGACCTCGGTCTTCATCCGGTCGATGCGGGCCAGCTCGGTGATGTCGGTCAGGGTGATCACGAAGCCGCGCAGCCCGCCCTCGTCGGCCAGCGGCGAGACCTCGAGCAGATAGGTGTTGCCGTGGAGCTTGACGGTGTTGGACGTCGGACCGTCGACGGCGTCGACGATGATCTGGCGCAGGTTCTGGCCCGGGAAGAGGGAGTAGACGCTGCGACCGACGAGGTCTTCGCCGTCGGCTTCGAGAACGTCGGCGGCGGTGAAGATCCCCCGGGCGGGCAGGTTGGCCAGCTGGATCACCCCGTAGGCGTTGGTCAGCAGGACGGTCTTGGCCGTGGCGCCCAGGACGCGTTGCAGGGTCGAGCGGCTGGCCGCCAGGGCGTCACCGAGCTGGACCAGGATGTCGAGTTTGGCCTGGGTGTGCTCCCGGGACAGGCCGGCGAAGGGGCCGGGGACGGACTCGCCACCGCGGTTGAACAACGCCTTGACCTGATTGGAGCAGGCGGCCAGCAGGGCGGCCTCATTGACGCTGGGCGTGCCCGAGTAGCACAGGCAGAGCTCGACGCCGTCGCCGAAGTCACGGTAGATGCGCCGCGGCGGTTCCGGCTCGCCGTCGCACGTTCCACCGCAATCGCCGTGGCGGTAGAGCACCTCGCCGGCGGAGCTGGTCACCCGCATCCCCAACAGACCGAGGGTGTAGGTCAGGCTGGTCTCGGCTTCCTTGGTCAGCTTTCGGGGCTCGCCGGGGGCCAGCCGACCGCCGCGCAGGTTGCGCCCCAGCTCGAGCAATTGCTCGTCCAGGGCCCGGTTGACCGAGATCAACCGACCCAGGCTGACCAGTAGAAAACACAGGGCCAGGGCGAGCAGGGGTGAAACCAGGGGCAGCAGGGCGTTGAACAGAAGGAAGGCGGCCAGCCCCAGACCCGTCCAGGCCGCCAGCCCGCCCAACAGCAACAGCAGAGAAACCATGGGACGGCCGCGAATGAAGAGTACGCCGCTAAACCCGCCAAGGGCGACGAGCAGCAGCAGCTCGACCCAGCGGGGCCAGACGACGGGTTCGTCATTGGCCATCAGGGTCGCCGCGGCGTTGGCGTGGACCTCGACCGCCGGCAGCGGCGTCCCGGCGGTGAAGGGCGAGATGACCGAATCGTGCAGCCCGGCCGCCGAGGCGCCGAGGAAAACCAACCGGCCACCCAGGCGGCGGCGCAGCTCGGCGTCGTCGGCGGCCAACACGTCGGTCACCCCGTAGCGCTCGAAGGTGCCCGCCGGACCGCGGTAGTTGATCAGCAGGCGCTCCCGCTGACCGACGGCGTCATCGACCGGGACGTCGCCCGGTTGCGGGAGCTCACCCCGGTAGACCGCCGTCGCCGCCGCGGCGAAGGCCGGGTAGGCCCGTCCGCCGTAGGACTGCTCCAGGTAGAGGTTGCGGTAGATGCCGTCCACGTCGGGGTCCAGGGCGACATGGCCCAGAGCGGTCGCCGCCCGGCGGAAGGGCGGCGCCGGGGTGTACCAGTAGAGGGGACCGCCGTCGCGGCTGGGAGTCGGACGTTCGCTCAAGGACAGGGGCAGGGCCGCCAGATAGACGGGCAGCACCGTCGGCGCCGCCTCCAGAGCGCGGGCCAGCCGCTGGTCCGCCTCCGGCGTCGAGCTCTCCAACAGGGCCAGGTCCAGAGCCAGACAACCCGGCTCCGCCGCCGTCAGGCGCTCGACGACCTCGGCCAGCACCCCGCGTTCCCAGGGATAGCGCCCCAGGACGTCGAGGGAGCGCTGATCGATGGTCACCAGGACCACCTCCGCCGGCGCCTCGACGGTACCCCGTACGCGGAAGCGCAGGTCCCGGCTGAGGACCTCGAGCTGACGGGTCAGCCCGGCGACGGTCAGCGCCGCGGCCAGCAGGCCCCCCAGCAGACCCAGACGTAAGCCCCAGCGCAGCCGGGTGCGCGGTTTAGCCTTGCGGGTCCCTTCCTCGGCCATTTCCCAGCGCTCCCGTCACGAGTAGTTGATTATACGACAGATAACACCCCCACCATTGTAGCACAGCCCCGATGGTCAACCTGAACAGCGCCGCAGGTCCAACGACAAGACACCCTCATAGGTCCAGGGTGTCGGTCGGGCTCGACTGGATTGTCACCGGCGGACTCGAA
>WJLX01000091.1 GCA_014728225.1 Candidatus Coatesbacteria bacterium
GGGTCTTGCGGATGGCCTCGCGCTCGATCTGCTCCATGGTCCAGCCGACGGGGACGCGGATCTCGCCGGTGGAGGCCAGGCGCTCGACGCGGCCCTTGATCTCGGGGGGCAGGTCGCCGACGGTCAGCTCCTCGCCGCGGGAGAGGGCGACCATACCCTCGATGGTGTTCTTGAGCTCGCGGACGTTGCCGGGCCAGTCGTAGGCGGTGAGCTGCTCGAGGGCCCGGGGGGCGACACCCTTGACGGGGCGCTTGTTGCGCTCGGCGGCCTCGGCGACGAAGCGGCTGATCATGGGCAGCAGGTCTTCGGGGCGCTGGGCCAGGGGCGGGACGACGAGCTGGACGACCTTGAGGCGGTAGTAGAGGTCGTCGCGGAAGGCACCGGCGGCGACCTCGGCGGCCAGGTCCTTGTTGGTGGCGGCCAGCAGGCGGACGTCGACCTGGAGGGTCTGCTCGCCGCCGACGCGTTCGAAGCGCTGGTCCTGCAGGACGCGCAGCAGCTTGACCTGGGTGGCGGGGGGCAGCTCGCCGACCTCGTCGAGGAACAGAGTACCGCCGTCGGCGCGCTCGAAGGCGCCGGCGTGGCGCTTGACGGCGCCGGTGAAGGCCCCGCGCTCGTGGCCGAAGAGCTCGCTCTCGAGGACGCCCTCGGCCAGGGCGGCGCAGTGCAGCTTGATGTAGGGGCCGTCGCGACGGTCGCTGCGGTGCTGGATGGCATCGGCGACGAGTTCCTTGCCCACGCCGGAGGGGCCGCTGACCAGGACGGTGACCTCGGTGCCGGCGAGCTGGTCGACCATCTCGAGGATGCGCTTCATCTGCGGGCTGGCGGCGATGATCTCGCTGGAGAGCTTGTCGGAGAGGCGGCGCTTGAGCTGCTGGACGTCGTCCTGGAGGCGCTGCTGTTCGAGGGCGCGCTCGGTCTGGATCAACAGCTCGTCGTAGTTGACGGGCTTCGTCAGGTAGTCGTAGGCCCCGGCCTTCATGGCCTCGACGGCGGTCTCGACGGAGCCGTAGCCGGTGAGGACGATGACGGCGGTGGTGGCGTTGAGGGAGCGGGCCAGGCGGACCAGCTCGAGGCCGTCGCCCGAGGGCAGGCGCAGGTCGGTCAGCAGCAGGTCGACCTTGTCGGAGGACAGGACCTCGCGGGCCTCGGTCAGGTCGGCCACGGTGCGAACGGTGTAGCCGTGGCGCTTCATCACCCGCTCCAGGGCGCGGCGGACCTCGGCCTCGTCGTCGACGATCAGGATCAGCGGCTTAGCCATCGTGTTTATCCTTGGGCCAGTTGGCGACAGCGGGGAACGAGAAGACGCTCGAGGCCGGGGAGGCCCTCGCCGAGGCGGGCGGCGGCCACGGGGAGCTTCCAGGCCTCGACGGCGGCGGGCTCGAGGCCGGTCAGCTCGCTGTAGCGCCCGAGGTGGGCGTTCCAGAAGCGCCGGCCCAGCTCGGCGTATTCGGCGGCGCCGCGCGGCGCCTCATCCTCCCGGGTGAGGTGGAAGTTGAACAGTACCCAACTGCGGGCCAGGTCGGCGGCGGGGTCGCCCCGGGCGGCGTCGACCCAGTCGATGATCCACCAGCCGCCACCCGGCACGGGCAGCAGGTTGCCGGGGTGGAAGTCGCCGTGGAGCAGGCTCGTGCCGTCGGGCAGGTCTGCCAGGCGCCGCAAGGCGGCAGCGGCGATCTCGACGGGCAGCAGTCCCCGGTCCGGCAGGGCGGCGATCCGCTTGCGCAGGCGTTCTTTGACCGGCACAAGCGCCGGGGCGGCCGCGGCGTGGACCCGAGCCTGCAGCTCGGCGCCCAGGCCGGCGGCGGCTTCGAGTTCGGCGGCGCCGTGCTCCAACCGCCACTGCAGGCTGCGGGGTTCGCCGGCTTCGAGGATCAGGCCGGGCCGGCCGTCGACCTCTACCGTGCCGAAGCTGCGCGGTACGGGAAGACCGGCGGCGCGGGCCGCCT
The DNA here is from genome assembly GCA_014728225.1 of Candidatus Coatesbacteria bacterium. Lineage (NCBI taxonomy): Bacteria > Candidatus Coatesiibacteriota > Candidatus Coatesiibacteriota bacterium. Next base: position 1,950 of record WJLX01000091.1, read on the forward strand.
CGAGCGCCCGGTGCTCGAACTCCAGGGTGGAGACCGCGCCGCGCCGCGCCAGCTTGAGCACCCGGCCCGGACCGTAGGGGTGAACGGCGGCAGTGCGGCCGATCGCCACAGGCCGGCCGAGCTCAATCATTGCGCCGTCGGCGGCCGGGCGGCCAGGACGAAGCTCACCGCGGCGCCACCCCCGGGCCGGTTGCTCAGCGTCACCTCGCCGCCGTGGACCCGGGCGATCTTGCGCGCCAGAGGCAGGCCGATCCCCGTGCCCTCGTCCTTGGTCGAGGTGAACAGCTCGAAGTAGTTCTCGGGATCCCCGGTGAGGCCGGGACCGTCGTCGAGGATCGTCACCCGGGCGCCGCCGTCCGCCGACGGCTCGCAACGGGCCGCGACCCGGCCGCCCTCCCCCGCCGCCTCGACGGCGTTGAGCAGCAGGTTGAGCAACGCCTGGCGGATCATCGTCCGGTCGGCGACGACGGTCACCGGGCGGAACTCCCGCTCCAAAGCCACCCCGGCCGCCTCGAGCTGGGGCTTGAGGAAGGTCACCAGGTCCAGGCAGAGCTCGGCCAGCTCGACCTCCTCGCTGCGCGGCACCAGACGGCGGGTGTAATCGCGGAAGGCCCGGGTGATCTCGGTCAACTGGTCGATCTCCCGGGACAGACTGGCGGCGATCTCCAGGGACTCCTCGCCGGCGCCCAGATCGTGCAGGTCCTCGCGTAGCAGCTCCAGGTTGAGCCGCATGGCGTTGAGCGGGTTGCGCAGCTCGTGGGCCAGGGCCCGGGCCAGGGATTCATAGTTGGCGTCGACTTCGGTGCCGTCAGTCACCGGTCCCCTCCTCCCGGGGCAGGCCGCGATGGGCGCGATAACGGTCGAAGAGAGCCCGGTAGCCCTCGGGGTCGTTCTCGCGCAGGCGCTCCAGGCTGCGGTCCAGTTCGGTTTCGCTCCAGCCGGCTTCGGCAAGCTGCTCGGCGATCTCCCGGCGCTCCAACCCCGCCGCCAGGCCGTCGCGGTAGAGGAAGAAGGCCTCCTCGAAAGACGCCCGTCCGGCGTCATCGCAGCCGTTCATCACACACAACAGCAGCGCCAAGGCCGGGAGCAGCTTGTTCATTCTTCCTCCAACCGCTCCAGCTCAACCCGCAGCTCAGCCAGGAATTCCGCCCGCTTGCGCGGGTCGTCGACGAGGCGACGGGTGGCCCGCAGCAGAGCCGCCGGGTCCGTCTCCTCCTCGAAGAACACCCGCTCCGGCGCCACGCCGGAGACGATCCGGGCCGCGACCCGGGCGCTATCGCCCGCTGGTGCGCAGGCCGTCGCCAGCAGGCCCAGCGCCGGCAAAACCAGACTGAACAGGCGTGTAGCCATCGACTCCGTTCGAGTGCTTCGCGCCGTCCCGAGAAAACCGCCGCCGCGGGCACCGCCAGCTCAGCGAACAGGACAACAACCGTCGGCGGCGGTTTTCCCGGGGCTGAATAGTTGAGGCTGTTCTCAAGCAACGGCGGCTTAGTCGATCGGTTCAGCGATCCGCTCCCAGCGCACCTCGGCCTCGGGTATCGGCCACAGGCTGACCGCGTAGGGGTCGCTGGAGAAGAAGATCCCCAGCGCTTCACCGTGGACCAGCCCGGCGTTCAGGGGGCCCCAGACCCTGGAGTCCCGGGCCTCGGCCCGGTTGTCGCCCAGGATGAACAGCCGTCCCTCGGGCACCACCACCGGGCCGAAGTCCTCCCGGCGGGTGTGGTTGACGTAGGGTTCGTCGAGGGGTTCGGCGTCGTCATCGATGTAGACCAGGCCGTCGCGGATCTCGAGGGTTTCACCGCCCAGGGCGATCACCCGGCCGAAAAAGTCCTGACCCCCGGCACCGGGCGAGGTGAAGCAGACCACGTCGCCGCGCCGGGGGTCGCCGAAGTTGTAGGACAGGCGGCTGACGAGGACCCAGTCGCCGGGCAGGATGGTCTCGCTCATCGCGTGGCTGCTGACCCGGTAGCTGCGGACGACGAACAGGCGCAGGGCCAGCACCAGGAGCAGGGCCGCCAGTACGGCCAGTCCAAGGCGCCGCGCACTGAAGATGCTCCCGGGGGTTTGTCCGTCCCGTTTCATGGCGTACGTCCGCTTCAGCGTACCACGTCCAGCATCCTGTCCAGCCGCAGATGGAAGGGCGCCGCCCACCAGCCGGCCTCGCCCAGTTCACCCAGACGCACGGAGAGATAGACCAGGAAGGCCTTGCCGAGGATCTCCCCGCGCCGGACGTAGCCCAGGCTGCGCGAATCCCGCGAGTGCAGCCGGTTGTCGCCCAGCGCCAGGTAGCAGTCCGCGGGTACCCGGTGCACCTCGCCGCCGAGGTGCAGCCCCCGGGTGTGGCCCCAGGCCCCGTCGGCCAGATAGGGCCGCTCGTCGAGGCGTTCGCCGTTGACCCAGAGGTAGCCGTCGGCGAAGCGGTACTCGTCACCGGGTACGGCCAGAACGCGCTTGACGTAATCGACGTCGCCGTCGGAGAAGACGATCACCTCGCCGCGTCGCGGCTCGCGCAGCAGGTAGGCCAGGCGGTTGATCAGCAGGAAGTCGCCCTCCAGCAGGGTCGGCCGCATGGAGCCCGTGGGCACCCAACTGGCCTGGAAGACGAAGAAGCGCAACAGCAGGGCGATGGCCACCGCGGCGCCGACGGCCAGCAGGTAGTGCCACCAGCGCGCCCGGTGCTCCGTCCCGTCATTCCCGGCTGGCGCCGCCTCGTCCACGGCGGGTCACTCAACCATGTCCATCAACCGCTCCCAGCGGATATGGGACAGGTAGTAGGGGATGTCGGCCAGGCTGAGCATCATCTGGCCGCCCTCCTTGTGACCCTCGAAGCTCATGTAGAGCACGAAGGCTTTGCCCTTGATCCGCTCTTCGTCCAGGTAGCCCCAGAAGCGGCTGTCGGCGGAGTGGGGCCGGTTGTCGCCCAGCATGACCAGCTTGTCCTCGGGCACCTCGTACCAGACCCCCTCCTCGAACCAGTCGCCACCGTAGGCCGGGTAGCTGTAGGTGTGGCCGTAGATGCCCGGGCCGAGGTAGCTTGTCTCGTCGTAGGGTTCGTCGACGTCGGCGTGGTCGGCGTCGTCGTCCTTCCAGACGTAGCCGTCCTCGAGCTTGAAGTATTCACCGCCGACGGCGACGCAGCGCTTGATCAGGTCCGTTTCCATCTCCCGGCCGTAGAAGTCGCGCTGGATGTGCTTGAAGACGATGATGTCGCCGGGTTCCGGATCGCGGTAGAGGTAGACCAGCCGGTTGACGAGCATGAAGTCGCCCTCCAGCAGGGTGGGTTTCATCGAGCCCGAGGGCACCCAGGAGGCCTGGATGACCGTGGCCCGCAGGATAAGGGCCACCGCCAGGGCGATGGCCAACCCCTCGACGAACTTCAACCACTTGGGTATCTTGCGGGTGTGGACCCGGTAGGCCCGGAAGGGCCAGGCCAGGATGTCCCAGATGGTTTTCGTCGGTATTTTTTCCTTGGTCCGCCGGTTCTTGGCCATGCGTCGACCTCGTCTCGCTGGAACTGTCCCCAGTTTGCCGGTTTGGGCGCGCCGCTTGTCGGCTGCAGTGCCTGACCGGCCTAGTGTGTCATAATTTCAAGCGGGTCAAATTATACCACAGGCGCGCCGATCCCCGACACCACCAATCTTTTGACACCCCCAACCCTGCTTGCTATACTCGAACAATCCTGAATGCGCACCCTACACGACTTGCTAAAGGCCCGTCAGACCACGATCGGCGGGCTGGAAGGCCAACCGGATAAACCGCCGCGGTCTTCGTCCGCCCGGGCGCGACACGGTCGGCCCGTAGCCTAGCCACGTTGCCCGTCCGAGAACCAGGTCTTCGTCCGCCCGGGCGCGATACGGTCGGTCGCCCTTCAGCGCGGCTGCGCCGTCGGCGGACGATTCGGCGGCACCCGATCCGGCAGTCACATGGAAGATCGCTCCCCAGCCAGCGCCGCAGCCGGCCGCTGTCCCGTTCATCCCTCCGAGCCCGCCGTCGGCGTCTGCCTGAGCTGCGGCCGGTTGATCTGCCGGGACTGCCGCCGCCGCCTGGGCGGCCGTAACATCTGTCCCGAGTGCCGGGACGCCGCCGAGAGCCGCTCCGAGCGTCGGGGTCGTATCGGCCGGATCGCCGTGTTGGCCCTCGTCGGCCTCCTCGTCGGGCTGTGGTTCGCCCGTCCCGAGGAGCTGCCCCCGGCCGCCGAGCGGCTGTGGGAAATCGCCGAGGCCGTCGAGACCTTCCGCTCCGACATGCTGCGCTGGCCCGGCGAGGGCGCGTCGACCGCCGGGGACGAGGCCGACGCCCCCGATAGCGCCGACGACGGCGGCGCGAGCGGCGCCGCGGGTCTGCGTGAATTGACCGTCGAACCCACGGACACCTCGCTGTGGTTCGGACCTTACCTGGACGATGAGCAGCTCGTTGACGGCCTGCCCGCCGACGTCCACGGCAATCCCGTCGCCTACCTGCGCGACGAGCGTGGCGTCTTCGTCGCCAGCCCCGGTCCCGACGGCGAGTACCAGACCGACCTCGCCGGGGTGAACCCCGCCGACGACGCCGCCGGCGACGACCTGCTGGCCTGGGTCGAAGTGTACTAAGGGCGGACGAAGGCTGTTTCAACGGTTCACCCGGCCCGGTCGACCGATCGGCCCGCTCCCGCTGACGACAGACTCGCTCCCCGGGACCGACCTGGGTTATAATAGGCCGGCTCCGACGATCGGGCTGCGACTTCCGGCGGCGACATTGGGATCCGGCGCACGGGCTTGCGGCTTGCGGGTTCGAACACAAGCGATCAGCATCCGGCGCCCGGGCCCGGCATTCGACGGCCCCGGCCGCTCGCGCCGACGGGGGAGTTCACTGCTACCGCCAGCCGGGGTCGCTTGGTTACTACGGCCGGTCGCGCCGACGGGCGAGTTCAACTCCGCGCCGACGCCGGACCGAACGACCCTTTTCAACGGCACTCATTCTCCCATCTCTTCGACGGCGACCGCTGTCACCGTCGGCCACCCACAGGGGGACCGGAAATATGGAATTTGTCTGCTCAAGGGGCACCCTCTTCGACACCCTCTCAATGGTCGCCGGCGTGGTCAAGAAGAACCCCCCGCTGCCGGTGCTCTCCAATGTCCTGGTCAAGGCCGACCCCGAGGCGGGGCGCCTTCAGCTGACCGCCACCGACCTCGAGGTCGGCGTCGCCTGCGGGCTGGCCGCCGAGGTCGACGGCGGCGGCGAGATCACCCTGCCGGCGCGCAAGCTGACCGAGATCCTGCGCGAGCTGCCCGAGGCCGCCGTCACCGTCAACGTCGAGGGCACCAGTTGCACGATCAGTTGCGAGAACGCTCGCTTCAGCCTCGCCGGGATCGAAGCCGCCGAGTTCCCCCCCCAGCCCCAGGTCGCCCCGGAAACCAACCTGACCCTGTCCTCGGACACGGTCCGCGAGATGATCCACCAGACCATCTTCGCCGTCAGCTACGACGAAACCCGCTACTTTCTCAATGGCATCTACATCTCCGCCAAGGGTCAGGAGCTGGTCTTCGTGGCCACCGACGGCCGCCGTCTGGCCAAGAGCACCCGTCAACTGGAAACCGGCGACTACGACTTCGCCGGGATCATCCCCACCAAGGCCGTCAGCGAGATCGACAAGCTGGCCGCCAAGGTCGAGGAAGTCACCTTCTCCCTGGCCCGGGGGCACATCGTCGCCGACTTCGGCGACACCGTGCTGACCGCCAGCCTGATCGAGGGCGACTATCCGGACTACAACAAGCTGATCCCCGCCGAGTTTCCCCGCAGCGCCCGCGTCAACCGCGGCCTGCTCGAGGACGCCACCCGCCGCATCTCCCTGATGGCCGATGAAACCTCCCATCGAGTGGCCTACGAGTTCGACGACAACCAGGTGCGCATCACCGGCAAGAGCGAGCAGGGCGAGGCCGCGGAGCAGCTCGACGTCGGCTACGACGCCGAGCCCCTGCGCATCGGCTTCAACGCCCGTTACGTCAGTGACGCCCTCAAGGCCACCGAGGCTCCGGAGATCGAATTCCAACTGCTGGAGAACCTGCGGCCCGGCCTGATCAAGCCCGCCGACGGCGAAGACTATCTCTGCCTGATCATGCCGATGCGCCTCGACGATTACTAGGCACAAACGGCGCCCGCGTTCTGAGCCCCTCGGCGCCGGACACCGGCTCCCCGCGGCCCCGCCACCGACACACCCCAAGGCCAGGCCCACAAAGGGCCGCGGATTTGTTAAACTGGAAGACTCGAAAGCGACACCCCGATTCCCGAACCCCGGACCGGGGTCCATTTCCCGCGACTTCACCGGCTACCGGCCCCGCGAAGCCCCGCTCCCAGGAGGCTCCATGAACATCCTCGGCGCCAACAAGGTCTGGCAGGTCATCGTCATGTTCCTGCTCATCGCCGGCCTGGCGGTCTTCAACTATATCTGGATCACCGACGCCGCCAAGGTCGTCAAGGTCCCCCTCGGCGAATCCCACACCTTCGCCCAGATGAACTTCGACCGCATGTACGTCGATCACTACGGCGAAGAGACCCCGGCCGACCGCGTCGAGGCCGAGAAGGAACGCCTGCGCGAGCAGTACGAGGCCGAGCTGGCGGCCTACGAAGAATACGTCGCCGGCCTGGAACCCGACGAGGAGCCGGAACGCGAAAAGCCCGAGCCCCCCGGCGTGCCCGAGGAGCTGATCCGCGCCGAAGCCGCCGCCCTGGGCCAGGGTGAGGTGACCGCCACCATCGAGCTCAACCTCGCCGAATCCGTCGTCTTCTGCGGCGCCGTCGACATCCTCGTCCTCTACCTCTTCTACCTCTTCGTCATCCGCAAGGGCAAGTCGGCCGAGGCCGAGGCCCCCGACCACGAATCCCGTAGCTGAGCGTCCGGGGAGGGAGCCGGTGCCCCCGCCCATCCGCTTGAATGACCGCGGCCGGAGAACCCTCCGCGCCGCGGTTTTCCTCGTCCTGCTCCTCTGCTGCTCCTCCACCGCCCTGACCCCCCTCGAGCTGGCCGCCGCCCTCGAACTGACCCCGGCCGGACCGCCCAACCGCCGACCCGCCGCGACCCTGACCCTCGCCGTCGCCGACGCCGAGGCCGCCGAGGCCCTCGCCCAGCGCGCCGCCGCCGTCGTCCGTGCCGCCGCCTGGGAGATTCTTGCATACCAGACCGATGTTTTATCAGACGGCTCGTACCGGCTGACGATGAACTGCGGTCCGCCCCACGGTTCCGCCCGGCTCCGCCTGCAGATCGACTGGGCCCCGCCGCGCTGGAGCGGGCCCCGGCTGGCGATCATCATCGACGACTGCGGCGCCCGCGACCCCCAGACCGCCGGTTACCTCGAGCTGCCCGTCACCCCGTCGGTGCTGCCCTACCGCGAGTTCTCCGCCGCCGTGGTCCCGGCGGCCCGGGCCGCCGGACGCCGGGTCCTCCTCCACCTGCCCTGCCAACCCCTGGGCGGCGAGTATCCCGGCCCCGGCGCCCTCTACGTCGACCAATCCGACGACGAGCTGCGCCGGTTGATCGCCGCCGCCCTGAACGACGTCGGCGCCGTCGACGGCGTCAACAACCACATGGGCAGCCGCCTGACCGCCGACCGCCGCGCCGTCTCCCTCGTCCTGACCGAGCTCGACGCCCGCGGCCTGTACTTCGTCGACTCCTACACCCACCACGGCTCCGTCGTCGGCCGGGTGGCCGCCGAGCTGGGCCTGAGCTGCGCCCGGCGCGACGTCTTCCTCGACAACTCCAACCGCGCCGGCGCCGTCGAGGCCCAACTGCGCCGGGCCCTCGAACTGGCCGTCGAGCGCGACGGACCCGTCGTCGCCATCGGTCACGACCGCCCGACGACCCTGGACGTCATCCGCCGCCTGCTGCCCCTGGCCGCCGAGCTCGGTGTCGCCCTCGTCCCGCCCTCGGCCTGCCTGACCCTTGACCCCGCCGGCGCCGCCCCGTAGAATTGGACCGTCGCCCGCCCCCGCGGATCCGAACGGAGACCCGATGTCCAAGCGCGCCCCCCTCGTCCTGGCCGCCGTCCTGGCCCTGCTGACCCTCTCCGCCGCGGCGCGCACCCTCTCCGCCGATCGCATCTACACCGTCCGCTCCGGCGACACCCTCTGGGACCTCTCCGAGGAGTTCCTCGGCAGCCCCTGGCTCTGGCCCCTCATCTGGCAGGCCAACCCCGAGCTCGTCGAGCACCCCCACTGGATCTATCCCGGCGAGGAGCTCTACATCCCGCCCAACGTCCCCCCCGACCTGCCCGACCAGATCCGCGTGCGCATCCGCGACGAGGAACCCATCGTCACCCTCTCCAAGGAGGACCTGGTCGAGCTGTGGCGCCGCCTGCTCGAGTACGGCGGCGAGGTCGTCCCCGACATCGACGAGCTGCCCGAGCTGGCCCACATCGTCGCCGCCGTCGGACCCGAACGCACCATGTTCGCCCTCTACGACCAGCTCTACGTCTCCGGCGGCGACGAAGACGGCTTCTACCCCGGCGCCCAGTTCCTCGTCTACCGCGACCGCGGCCGCGTCGTCATCCCCGGCACCCGCATCGACGTCGGCAACCTGATCCAGAACGTCGGCATCATCGAGATCGACGAGGTCCACGACGACGTCAGCCGGGCCACCGTCATCGCCAGCTTCGAGGCCCTGCACAAGGGCGACGGCCTGCGCTTCCGCGAGGACGTCGACGAGCAGTTCCTCGACTTCCGCACCGCCGTCCCCGCCCGGGAGTGGGAATCCGAGGACGAGCGCTACGACCAGCGCGGCTACGTCTGCCGCGAACGCGACGACCGCTTCTACGCCGCCGACGGCCATATCGTCTACGTCGACTGGGGCCGCGACATGGACCTGCGACCCGGCAGCCGACTCGTCGTCTGGCGCGAGGGCCGCGACGTCGAGGACCCCGGCGAGCTGGGCACCATCACCCTGCCCGACGAGCAGATCGCCACCCTCGGCGTGCTCAAGGTCACCCAGAGCACGGCCACCTGCCTGGTCCTGGCCTCGACGACGCGGATCGAAATCGGCGACTACGTGGATTA
>WJLX01000092.1 GCA_014728225.1 Candidatus Coatesbacteria bacterium
GGAGGTCGCCGGAGAAGGCTGGCGGGAAACGTTGCTCTTCCGGGTGCGCTTCGAGCCGGCCGCCGGTCGGGTGACCGGCATCGAGCCCCTGCCGAGCGCCGCAGACTGAAACGGAAGACGAGCCGCCGGCGCCCTGCCTGCCCGCGGACTCCCGCCGGGGAGTCCGCGGAATGCAGGAAGCGTGACGGCGGCGGGAAATCCACGGTGGATTGCGGGTAAATTTCGTGCTATATTCGTTCTCGACAACCATTTAGATGGAGCAACCGATGAAACGCCTGCCGCTTGCCGTACTACTGCTGCTGGGCTGGGTCGTGTCCGCCGGTGCCGCCGAGCTGGCCCCGGCCCTGGAGATCCAGCTCGCCGAAGCCGCCGCTGACGACGTCCTGGGGGTCTGGGCCGTCTTCACCGACAAGGGCTACGCCGACGAAACCGCCCTGACCACCGCCCTCGACGACTTTGTCGCCGCCATGCCGGCGCCGCAGTACGAGCGCCGCGCCCGGTTGCGCAGCGCTCCCGGCCTGGCCGACGAGCGCGACCTGCCCGTCCACCGGCCCTACGTCGAGCAAGTCCTGCCCCTCGTCGGACGCTACATCGGCACCAGCAGGATCGCCAACGCCGTCTGCTTCGAGGCGACCCCCGAGCAGATAAGCAGCGTGGCCGAGCTGGACTGCGTGGCCCGGTTGCAGCCGACGGCGCGCAGCTACCTGCCCGCCGTCGTCGAGCAGCCCGCCCCACCCATGCCCAACCCCGATGAAGACTACGGCACTTCGCAGACCCAGATCACTCAGATCCAGGTCGACGCCCTTCACAACGCCGGTTACGACGGCTCCGGAGTCACCGTGCTGATGCTGGACACCGGCTTCAACACCTCCCACGAGGCCTTCGAGCAGCTCAACCTCATCGACGAATACGACTTCGTCAACGATGACGACGACGTCGACAACGAGCCCGGCGACGATCCCGACTCCTGGTACCACGGCACCGCCACCTGGAGCGCCCTGGGAGCCTACGTCTCCGGCACGCTGATCGGACCGGCCTTCGGCGCCGATTTCCTGCTGGCCAAGACCGAGGACATCACCCAGGAGGTCCACGACGAGGAGTACTGGTACCAGGCGGGAATCGAGTGGGGCGAGGGCCTGGGCGCCGAGGTGGCCTCCAGCTCCCTGGGCTACCGCTACTTCGACCCCGGCGAGGACGATTACGAGTACCATGAACTCGACGGACAGACGACGATCGTGGCCCAGGCGGCCTGCTGGGCCCGGGATAACGGCATCCTGCTGGCCACCTCCGTCGGTAATGACGGCCAATACGGTGGCAGCGGCAGCCTGATCAGCCCGGCCGACGCCGACGGCATCCTCGCCGTCGGCGCCGTCGACTCCAACGGCGACCTGGCCTACTTCTCCTCCCTCGGCCCCACCGCCGACGGGCGCACCAAGCCCGAGGTCTGCGCCATGGGCTACTACACCTTCTGCGCCGACGCCTTCGATAACGACGGCTACACCTACGCCTCGGGCACCAGCCTGTCGGCCCCCCTCGTCGGCGGCACCCTGGCCCTGCTGCGCCAGTTCGACCCCGACGCCACCGTGGCCGACATCCGCCAGGTTCTGCTGGATACAGCCACCCGCTCCGACACCCCGGACAATGAATACGGCTGGGGCATCGTCCAGGCCGCCGACGCCGCCGACGAACTGGCTCTGGACACCGGCGGCTGGCGCGAACTCGCCGCCGAACGCGGCGACACCGGCGTCCTGCTGCGCTGGCTCTACGACGACGCCGTCAACGGTTTCAACGTCTACCGCCTCGACGAATCCCCGGCCGACGCCGGCTACACCGCCGCCCACCTGCTGACCACGGAGCCCGCCTGGCGCGTCGATCAACTCGGTCACGACCTGCGGCCCGCCGACGAGGGCTGGCGACGGCTCAACGAACACCCCCTGCCCGCCGGAGCCCACGCCTACCACGACGGGAACGCCCCCGCCGACGGCTGCTACTACCGCCTCGAAGCCGTCCTCAACGACGGACGCAGCCGCCTCTCCGACCAACTCCACCTCGGCCCCTCGCCCCGCGACGGTGGCCTGAGCCTGGAGGCCTGCTATCCCAACCCGGCCCGCGGCGCCGTGACCTTCACCTTCCGTACCGACGGCGCAGCCGACCTCCGACTGGCCGTCTACGATCTGGCCGGTCGCCGGGTGGCGACGGTCTTCGACGGTCACCTGGCCGCCGGACGCTACGAGCTGGGCTGGAACGGCGCCGACGACCACGGCCGCGCCCTGCCCTCCGGCGTCTACCTCTATACCCTCAGCGCCGGCGCCCAACGGGAGAGCCGCCGCCTGGTGATCGTCCGCTGAGGCCGACGGGACTGCTTAACTGAAGAACGGACCGCCCACGAGCGGTCCGTTCTTCAGCCCTGAGCGACCGGTGAAAAACACCCCCGCCGGTCGCGCGCGACCGGTCCGGCGCCGGGTGTCGTCATCCGGTTGTTTTTCACCGGTCGCTCAGGCGGTAGCTTCGGTTTGGGTCGTGCGGGATTCGGTAAACCAGACCACGGCGGCCCAGACCAGAGCGCCGAGGGCCTGGAGTTGCGGCGCGCGCAGGCCGACGAGGAGGACGGGATCGTCGTTGCGCAGGAATCCGAGCAGCAGCCAGACCAGGGCCAGCAGGCCGACGACGAGGGCGCTGAAACGGCGGGGCTTCAGGCGGCGCTTTACCGGTCCGGCGGCGAAGAACAGCCCCAGGCAGGTCAGGGCGAAGTAGGCTTGGACGGGATGGATGGTGAGGTCGAGGGCGGTGCGGGGATTGAAGACGTAGGCGGCGGGGCCGTGGGCGGCGATGAAGGCTTTGGGTGAGTAAAGGCCGGACTCGAGGGCCCAGGGCAGTTCCGCGGGGGTGCCGAAGGCGCTGCCGTCGACGAGGGCGCCGAGCCAGCAGACGGCCAGGGCGGCGGGCAGCAGCCGCAGGGCGGCGGCTGTCGTCTCCCAGGCGGGCTCGCCGGCGCGTCGCGATCGTCGCCAGAGCACGGTCAGGCCGACGGCCAGCCCCGGCCAAAAGGCCACTCCGACGTAGGTCCACTCCCGGACGATGTCGGTCAGTCCGAGGTACAGGGGGGCGAAGATCAGGTACTCGGCGGCACGGGCGGCCAGCAGGCCCCAGAGCAGGGCCCAGAAGTAGCGGCGGTCGGCGGTGGGGCGGTCGAGGGGGGCGTAGCGGCGGAAGAGCAGCCAGCCCAGCAGTCCGGCGGCGATGAAGAACAGGTAGACGGTGCGCAGGTAACCGCCGAAGAGGGGCAGGTGGGGCAGCATCTAGAGCCGACTCCGCAGGGCTTCGAGCTCGGCGTTCAACTCGGAGGTTCGGCCGTCGAGTTCGCTCAGCTCGGCCTTGATCTCGTCGATCCGCGCCTGGACGTTCTCGGGGGTCCGGCCCTCGTCCAGCTCGCCGGTCTCGAGCTGATCGGCGAAGTCGGCCCGCTCGTCGTTCAGGCCCTCGCGGCGGTCGTCGATATCGTCGAGTTCGTCCTCGGCGCGGTCGACCAGCTCGTCGATCACGTCCTCGAGAAGCTCGCGGTGTTCCTCGACCAGCCAGTCGGGGACCTCGCTGATCTGATCGAGTTCGGCCAGGGCGGCGTCGGGGTCGTCGCCGCGATAGTGGGCCGCCGCGGCGGCGTAACGCACGGCGCCCCGGGCGCCGGTCTGGTCCGTCGGCAGGGCGGTCAGGGCCTCGGCGGCGCTCTCGACGGTCTCGCCGTCGCGGTCGTCGTTGTAGAGGGCCAGTACGAGGGCGGGCCAGGCGTACTCGAGGGGTCCGGCGTTGTCGATGGAGCGCCGGGCCAGGACGACGGCTTCCTCGTCCTCGACGTCACGGATGGCGTAGATGTATGCCAGGTGGGCGTCAAGCACCGGATCGGGGCCGTCGGGACGCCCGAGGCCGTCCTCGTAGACCTCGGCGGCCTCGCGCAGCTCGCCCAGGTCCTCCAGGGCCAGGCCCCAGTCGCGGTAGCAGTCGACACCGTAACCGCGCTCGGCGGCCTTCTCGAAGGGTGTCAGGGCGGCGGCGGCTTCGCCGGCGCCCACCCGGGCCAGGGCCAGGCGGTACCAGGGCTCGGCGCGCTCGGGCTTGAGCCCGGCGGCGTGTTGCAGCAGCTCCTCGGCCCGCGCGTATTCACCCGCGGCCAGTTCGAGCTTGCCCCGCTCCAGGTTGGCGCCGAAGTGGTCGGGGTTGAAACTCAACGCTTCGTCAAAGGAACCGGCGGCCCGGGCGCCCTGATCGTTCTCCAGGTATTCGCGCCCCTGGACGTAGTGCACCTCGGCGATGCCCTTGTCGATCAGCGGGTGATCCTCGATGAAGTTGCCGGCGCGTTCGATCTCCCGCAGGGCCTGGGAGTAGCGGCGGTCATTGAGCAGGACCAGGCCCAGCTCGACCTGGGCGCGAACCTGGCGCTCCCGGGTGGTGAGTTTCTCCTCCTCGATCAGGGTGATCAGCTCGTCGACCTGGGGCTGAAGGTTGTCGAGATTGGCCTCGAGCAGGACGTCGCCGTCGGGGGGCAGCAGCTCCCGGGCGGTGATCAGGGCCTGGCGGGCCTGTTCGGCCAGCTTGAGGGCCTGTTCGCCGTTGTTGAACCCCAGGCGCAGGCTTTCCAGCTTCTCGCGGACCAGCTCGGCCTCGTCGTCGACGGAGATGTCGTCGGACTGTCGGCTGTCGAAGAGTTGGCTCATCAGGCCGAAGTAGTTCATCGCCGAGTAGAAGTGGACCTCGGCTTGCTTGATCTGCGCCGTGGTGACCTGCCAGCCGGCGATCTGGGCCAGGTTGGTGACCTCCTCCTCGTAGAGCACCTGCGGATCGTCCTCCTCGGGACCCGGCTCGGTGAAGGGCGGCGGGTTCTCCCGGGCGTTCTCGATGGCCTGGGCGATGCGCTCCTCGCCGCTCTGGACCGACTGGACGTCGCGCTCGACGAGCTTCAGTTTGTCCAGGGCAGCGTCATGCTCGCCCTGAGCGCGCAGGGCCGCGGCTTCGGCCAGGGCCAGGTTGATGGCGTCGAGTTTCTCGCTGGCCTCGTAGACCAGGCGTCGGGCTTGCTCCAGGGCGCTCGCTCCGGCAAGCGTCGGCGTCAGGGTCAACAGGGCCAGGATGATCGCGAGGGGGCGACGGCTCATCATTCCTCGTCGGCTGGAGTTGGAGGCGGTGGGGTTGCAAACACCTTCCATTATACTGGCCCCGCGGGCCGGGGGGCAAGACCCGCGCCGCGGTTCCGGCGAACCCGGTGCAGCGACCGTTGAAAAACGACCGACGGCCCCCGCCCTGGAAGGCCGCCCCGCCGGAACCGGCACGGTTTTTGCATCTCGGCGACCGTTGGGACGAATGACAACGGTACGCCTCCGCAAAAAC
>WJLX01000093.1 GCA_014728225.1 Candidatus Coatesbacteria bacterium
GTTTTTGCGGAGGCGGACCGTTGCCGCCGCTCCAACGGTCGCCGAGATGCAAAAACCGTGCCGGTTCCGGCGGCTGAGGTGGGTCGAGGTTGCCGGGCTCCGGGGTCGTTTTTCAACGGTTCCGGGGAAAACACAGACGGCGGGGCGCCGCTGATCGGGCGTCCCACCGTTGTTTTGCCAGGATGGTTGGGGCTAGAAGTAGTAGGTCATGCCGCCGAGGGCGCCGAAGGAGAAGTTAGTTCCCTCACCGACGAAGAGGACGGGACGGATCTCGAGGTCGAGGTAGAAGCCGGCGCCCAGGGGGATGGCGACGCCGCCGACCATGGGGATGGTGAAGGCGCCGTAGTTGTCGGCGAAGGCGAAGCCGATGCCGGCTCCGACGTAGGGGACGACGCTGGAGAGGCGGAAGTTGTATTTAGCGGTGGCGGTGATCATGCCGGCGCCGGTGAAAAAGTCGAAGGCGGGCTCGATTTCCAGGCTGCGGGTGAGGTAGAGGGAGGCGTGGAAATTGAGATCGAAGGCGGAGCCGAGGACGCCGAGCTTGAGTCCGGCGCCGAAGCTGCCTGCGGCGGCGGGGACGACGATGAGCGCGAGTAGGATGATGATGAGAGCAGTCTTTTTCACTTCGGGCCTCCTGTTCGGGTGGTTTTTATTGAGTGGCAAGCGTCAATCGTGCTTAGTGAGATTATAAACCGCGGGGTCGTTGAAGGCAAGACTCGCAGAAAAAAATATAAGAAAATGCTAATATGTTATTGATAACAGGGCTGTTGGGGTTTTCCGAGCAATGATCGGTAACACTGGGATTGTCTTAGCGCTTTCCTTTTGCTAAACTTGGTCCATTGATGGACTTGCGTTTTTCCACATTCTCTGTCCCACGAAACAACAAGAGGAGGTAACGGTGAAAAGAGCATTGTTGTTTGCCACGGCCGTCCTGCTGGTGTTGGGGCTGGTGGGTTGCACGGACCCGATCGCCAACACTCCGCTGCAGGATCAGGAGCCGCCCAATTCGCCCACCCGGGTCAAGGTCTTCCCGCCTTATAACCCGGCCGATCCGGACGCCGTCGACGGCACCTTCCTGGTTTACCGGGAGTGGTCGGTCGATCCCTACGGTTTCGGTGACGGTTTGGAGCGTCCCGAGGCTCTCGAATATCCCTACGTGGTGATGTACGAGCCGGGCGGCGAGCTGGTTTATTCCGGCTTCAACGTTTACCGGGCCCAGTCCGACGGTGAGGGCGGCTACCAGGTCTTCGAGCTGCTCAATACCGACGGCTATCTCATGCCCGAGACTCTGCGTCCCAAACCGACCTGGGAGAACGGCGATCCGGTTCCCAAGGATCCCCCGACGGCGGACTTCAGCGAGAACGAACTCGATTTCCCCGCCTATCAGGCCGACCTGGACGGCTTCAAGTACGACCAGAACCCGCTGGATCCCGAATGGGACCCGCGTGACGCGAGCGGTTACTTCCCGCTCAACTACTACGCCTACGCCCGTCGCGCCTATGGTTACGTTGACAACGGCTTTGCCGTGGGTGCCGATTACACCCAGTATGCCTGGGCCGTCGTCTTTGTCGATTCCGCCGGCAACATGTCCGACGCCGTCATCGCTACGGTCGAATAACACGACCAAAACCGGCAGCCTAGAAGGAGGCTTTGATGAAGAAGTTCTTAGTTCTAGCAACGCTGCTCGTCGTTTTGGTCGGCATGGCCGCAGCCGAGGGTACGCATCCCTACGGCATGGCGGGTATGTTCAAGACCTGGCGAGCCAACACCATCCAGCAGTGGGGCCTGTCCCTGGGCCTGCACTTCGATGTCTGGAGTTATCGTCGTGAACTGGCCGGCTCCAGCTATGAATACGCTGAGGTCGATATCAGCGATCCCATCGACGAGATTTGGAGCCGCAACCCCTTCCAGTTGACCCTGTGCTTCCTGGACGCCTGGGAGCTCTCCGTGGCCCCCAGCTTCGGCGCCCACAAGGTCTTCGACACCGAGATCGAGGTTCTCGATATGTCGGAGCTCTTCATCGGCACCAAGGTCAACTTCATCTTCGAGGAAGAAAACGGCTACCTGCCGGCGATGGCGATCATGATCAACGCCGACATCGGCGACATGGGCATCAACACCCACTACGACTTCCGTCCCAAGGACGTCGAAAACGACTACACCCTGGATTTCATCTACGCGCTGAGCAAACACGTCGGCCGTGACGACATCTTCAGCTACGCCCTCAACCTTGGCTACCGCCTGACCCTGGCCGATCTGGGCGTCTACGAGTACGCCTTCGACGAGGCCGAGGGTGAGACGACCGAAACCAAGGTCGGCACCGTCGCCGCGCCCGACTACTTCATCTACGGCGTCGGCTTCGAGGTCAAACCCACCGACAACTTCGCCTTCATCACCGACTTCAACGGCCGGATCTCCTTCGGCGACGAGGTCGAGCGTTACGGTGAGAGCGAGGAGATCTCCGACACCTGGTTCCAGATCATCCCGGGTATCCGCCTCTCCGGCGACGATTTCCTCTACTGGGACTTCGCCGTGCCGATCGGCGTGGGCCCCGACAACCCCTGGATCGAGGTCATCACCGGTTTCAGCGCCGACATCGACCTGGTGCCGCGCGATTCCGACGGTGACGGCATCCCCGATGAGGACGACGTTTGTCCCAAGCAGCCCGAGGATTACGACGGCTTCGAAGACGCCGACGGCTGCCCCGACCTGGATAACGACGAGGACGGCATCCCCGACACCGAGGACCGTTGCCCCGACGAACCCGAGGACAAGGACGGCTTCGAGGACGCCGACGGCTGTCCGGATCCGGACAACGACGGTGACGGCATCCCCGACGAGGACGATGACTGCCCCAACGAGCCTGAGACCGTCAACGGTTACCAGGACGAGGACGGCTGCCCCGACGAGAAGCCCGTCGAGCCCGTCTACGAGGGTCCCAAGACCATCCGTCTGGACGAGATCAACTTCGAGCCCAACACCGCCGTCATGCGGCCGGGCTACCGGAGCTCCCTCGACCAGGCCGCCGAGATCCTCAAGGAGTACCCGTCCCTGACCGTCACCATCTCCGGCCACACCACCGACCGCGGTGAGCGGGGCTTCCTAATGGAGCTCTCCCGCGACCGCGCCCAGGCCGTCGTCGACGCCCTGGTCAACGACTACGGTATCGACCGCGGCCGTCTGACCGCCGTCGGTCACGGTCCGGACAAGCCGGTGGCCAGCAACTCCACCTCCAGCGGCCGGGCCCAGAACCGCCGCATCGAGTTCGAGGTCAACGACTAGACCGAGAACGACAGTGGTTGCAGTAACTCTCCGGGGGGCCTTCCAGGCCCCCCGGTTTTCGAGTTCCGCCAGTCTGATGGTGATTACTGGTTGACGCAAAAGATACGATCTGTCCCGGATGAGCAGTGGGCAACGAAATCATTGCTCTGTAACGGACGATCCAGCACCCCTGGACGGCGCGGGCCTGCGCGGCGGAGGAGACAGCCGCCGACGGGCGGAGCTGGAGAAGCTCTACCCGGCCGAGATCGAGGAGCGCATCCGGGGTATCCAGAGCGGGGCGGGCTGGGCCGAGGGACAGCTCGAAGCTCATTATGAAAACCATTCCAATGGATACGCATCCTTCGACGATTACAAGGCGTCCGTCGAAAAAACACTTCAAAGCCCGGACAGGGTGATAACAAGGTATTACAGGGACAGACGCGGGACAGAACACTGCCAGTGGGCGTTTTATAATGCGGAAGAAGACACTCTTGTGCATGTCTACCAGGCGAGCGGTCGGATAGGGACGGCATATAGGTCGCGGGCCTGGCGCAGCGAAGATTACATGCGGACAGATACGGTGGAGGTGCTGAGATGAAGGCGACGGAACTTTACAAGCGATTAGTCGCGGCGCTGGCCGATGGAGACACCGATGAGGCGGACGCCGTCGTCGAGGCCCGCGACTACGTTGCCGCTGAACAGCGGGACGGTGATAGCCTAGTGATCGAAGCCGACAAGGCCCTCGTCCGCGCGGCGGATGTGCTGAGTGGCGTGGTCGATACGTTCGCCGATCGGCGGGGCGAGCCGGAGTGGTGGCACAACCTCTGGACGATCATCGAGGGCGAGTATCCCCTCGATCAGCTCCCCGAGCACGTCCGCGACCTCGCGGAAAAACTCTACTATGACTGAGGTCAACCAGGCGGACCTCTTCACCGGCCGGGCGCCGGTCGACGAGGACCTGACGCCCGCGCAGCGGATGAAACTGATCCGGCGGCGCTTCGGCCGCTGCCGGACCCAAACCGAGGACGGACGATGCACTGCCTGGACGACGAGCGACGGACAGCCGATGGAGATCACGCCCGAGCGCTGCCTGCGCTGCCGGGGAATGACCAACGCCTACTTCGGTGACCCGGGCAAACCCGGCGCGGGCCTGCGCGGCGGTGAGGGCAGCCACCGACGGGCGGAGCTGGACAAACTCTACCCGGCCGAGATCGAGGAGCGCATCAAGGGTATCCAGAGTGGGGCGGGCTGGCCGGAAGCGTCACGCCGAGGGCTGGACTGGCATTACGAGAAACACCGTGAGGACCTGGAGCTCTCCACGAGCGATGAGTGGTCACTCGACCAGTATCAGGCCGAGTCTTTGCGAGTGATCCGGGAGGCCGATCGGGTGATGACTTATCACAAGCCGGGGACCACGGACACCGTGCGCTGGGGCTTCTATGAAAGCGCGAGCGGGTTGTATGCGGCTGTGGACGGACAGTCTGG
The DNA here is from genome assembly GCA_014728225.1 of Candidatus Coatesbacteria bacterium. NCBI lineage: Bacteria > Candidatus Coatesiibacteriota > Candidatus Coatesiibacteriota bacterium. The sequence goes on from WJLX01000093.1 coordinate 4,747, forward strand.
GGCTATAGCTACAATGTTCGGGTCTGAGTACCTGGATACAAGTGCATATGTGGAGGTATAAGGATGACCTGGGAAGCTGTTTATCTTAAGCAGGTGGCGTTGATAAACGATCCGCCAGAGGAATTCGACGTCGCAGATGCTCTCCGTGCCAGGGGAAGGATGCAGGGCAAGGTTGTGGAAGCTGAGACGGTAAACGAGGCTGATAGGAAACTTGTCAGGGTAGCACTTTATACCGAGGGCGATCCGCACATCCCAGCCTCTGGAGAACAATGGTTTGAGAACATCAAGGCCATCGCCCGGGGCGAGTATCCCCTCGACAAGCTCCCCGAGCACGTCCGCGACCTCGCGGAAAAACTCTACTATGACTGAGGTCAACCAGGCGGACCTCTTCACCGGCCGGGCGCCGGTCGACGAGGACCTGACACCCGAACAGCGGATGAAGATGATCCGGCGGCGCTTCGGCCGCTGTAAAACTCAGACCGAGGACGGACGATGCACCGCCTGGACGACGAGCGACGGCCGGCCGATGGAGATCACGCCCGAGCGCTGCCTGCGCTGCCTGCGCCTGGTGGCGAGGAAGCGCCGCTGACCAACGAGGAGCGGACGCGGGCGCGGCTGATGAAGATCGCCTACCTGTCCGACGCGGGCCGCGCCCGCTGGCGCGCGGACGCCCGCCGGCGGTACGAAGAACAGCTCCGACTCGTCCGCCTCCTCGGCGAGGAACTGAGGCGGGCCGAGCGGGAGCTGCAAGAGCTTGCGCGGGAGATGGAGGCTAGCTTGACGCCCGAGGAGAAGCGACAACTGGCCGAGAAAAGGCGGCGGCGCGGACTACTGCGCAGCGCCGCCCGGGACGACGAGATCAGGAACGGGTATTGACGCGTGAGGCCGGAGGTCAGGGAGTGGAACCAGGCTCCTCGCGGGGCACATGTAGGGAGCTAATGGCGGTTGCGACCCGCTCCAGTGCGCGATTTAGCCTAGACATTGCTTCTTTATTGTCATGGGCCTCTCCGCCTAATGAGGTCCACCCCCTGTACTCCTCCGGACCGTACTGCTTGAGCAGGGCCTCCTCGGCGGCCTTGGCCGCCCTTCTTGACGCTTCGGCCGTTGCTTCCGCTGCTCTCCTCGACTTACACGAGTTTACCGCGGCGATCACAGCCACGACGAGTGCGCCGAGGGTTACACCTAAACTGACCCAGTCAACGGTTGACACGCCTGCCTCCATGTAAATGGTGGTGATTGCAATGAGTGCATCACTACAGATGGTTACAGAATTCACCGACACCAACGCCCACTTAATCGAAGCCGAGGACGGGCGCTGGGATCTGTACGACTTCCTGACGGCGTACGGCCACCGGCCGGGCGCCGGTCGACGAGGACCTGACGCCCGTGCAGCGGATGAAACTGATCCGGCGGCCGACATAACTCACGACTGAAAACGCACCCGCAGCCACTACTCTTCACGGTTAATAACAACCTTGCGTTGGCGAGAGGGCGGGTCGAGCCGCGGTGGTTCCTGACCTCCAGCGGTAAGCACAACAGCTTAGCGATCAGGGTAACCGTTGCGCGGTCCGGCGCGGAGCCGCCGGCGCGGTTTTTGCCCACCGGCGCGCCGCTCCGGGACCGACATCGGCCAAGCGGGGGTCGGGCTCGCGGGAACGCCGCGAGGGCTCCCGCAAAAACCGTGACGGCGGCGGCGGGGCGGCTCAGGCCGCCTACCGGCCCCGTCACGCTTCTTGCACCCGCGGCCTTCCGCGGGGAAGGCCGCGGGCAACAAGCGCGCCGGAGCCTCGAACCCCGGCCTTTCGGCGACCGCAGCAACAACCGGCTCCGTCTGGCCGTCGGGGCGGTGTTGAGTTATCATAGTGGTCGGTGAACTAGTCGATTACCGGGCTGGAGGTGAGGCGTCGGATGCGTGTCTTCGTATCGGTGGATCTGGAGGGGGTGGCCGGGCTGGTCAACTGGCCCCAGTTCAGCGGCCCGGACAGCCTGGAGCTGGAGTTCTCCCGCCGCCAGGCCACCCGCGAGGTGGCGGCGGTGGTCGACGGCCTGCGCCGGGGCTGCAACGCGGCCGGTGAGGAGCTGGAGGAGGTCGTCGTCGCCGATTCCCACGCTGAGAGCCTCTACCTGCTGCCCGAGGAGCTGCCCCGAGTGGTCTCCCTGATCCGGGGCTACCCCCGGCCGAGTTACATGATGGAGGGGCTGGAGGAGGGCCAGGCCCTGGCCTGCCTGATCGGCTACCACAGCCGGGTGGGCGAGGCGGCGGCGCCGATGGACCATTCCTACTCCGGGTCGGCGGTCTACCGGCTGTGGCTCGACGGGACCGAGATCGGCGAGCTGGAGATCAACGCGGCCTACGCCGCCGCCCGGGGGGTGCCCGTCGGGCTGGTGTCGGGGGACGACAAGCTGGGCGGCCAGGTGACCGCCTCCCTGGGGCAAGCGGTGGAGTTCGTTGAGACCAAACGCGGTCTGGGTCATTTTTCCGCCCGCGCCACGCATCCCGAACTGGTGCTGGAGCGTCTGGAAACGGCGGCGGCGGCGGTGGTGGGCAGACTGGCAAGCCTGCCGCTCTACGAGCCCGCCCCGCCCGACGGCCGGACCCATGAGCTGCGCGTCGAGTTGGTCCACACCCTGGCGGCGGACCTGGCCGCCTACTACCCCTGCTTCGAGCGCCGTGACGGCCGGACCGTGGTCATCCGCGACAGCGACCTCGTCCGGCTCTACCGGGCCTACCTGGGTCTGCTGGTGACCTGCGGCGCGGCGACCAGGATGAGGTCCTGAGATGAGCACACGCTGGCGCGCCGTGATTCTTCCCCTGCTGCTGGCGGCGGCCATCGCCGCGGTGATCGTGGCGGGAATCCACTGGGGCGGCACGGCCACAGCGCCGACGACGCCGGACGCCCTCCACCGTCCCGAGCCGACGCTCGAAGAGATGGCGGCCTGGCGCTGCGCCGGTCGCGACGCCGGCCACCGCGGTTGGTGGGCGGGTGAGCTGGAGTCGCTGCCGGAGGAGCGCTGGCGCTATGAGCTGGGCCGGCGCAGCCTGGCGGCGCCGATCGTCGCCGACGGCGTCGTCTACTTCGGCGGAGAGGAGGGCACCGTCGTCGCCCTGAACCTCGCCGACGGCGCGGAGTTCTGGCGCGTCGAGCTCGGCGGCCCAGTGCGCGGCGCTCCGGCCTGGGACGGCGAGCGCCTCTACCTGGCCCTGGGTCGGGGCACCCTGGCCGCCCTGGACCCCCAAACCGGCGCGGAGCTCTGGCGCGCCGAGCTGAGCGGTCCCGTCGACACCGGTCCCACGCCCTACGGCAACCTGCTGTACCTCGGCGACGAGGCCGGCGTGCTCCACGCCGTCGACCGGCTGACCGGCGAAACTCTCTGGATCCACGCCGGCCAAGCGCCGATCCTCTCCCATCCCGCCGTCGACGCCGCGACAGTCTACTACGCCGACCAGGCCGGGGTGGTCCACGCCCTGGACCGTCTGAGCGGCGTCGAGCGCTGGCGGGTGCGCCTGGAGAGCCGGGTCTACGGCGGTGTCGTTCTCGACGAAGAACGCCTGTTCGCCGTCTCCCGCACGGGCCAGGTCGCCGCCCTCAACGCCGTCGACGGGACTCTTTTAGCCCAGACCGACGTCGGCCATCCGCCGGTTGGCCCGCCCGTCGTCGGTGACGAGCACCTGCTGCTGGCCACGGACCGGGCCCGCCTCTATCGCCTGGACAGCAACGAGCTGGTCGGGCGCTGGGAGGTCAAGCTGGGCGACTACCCGGGCGGCGGCCCCCTCGCCGTCGGCGGCGTCGTCGTCTGCCCGACATGGTTCGGCAGGCTGCGGGCCTACGGCCTGGGCGAGGGCGAGCTGCTGTGGGAGCTGGACTCGCCGGGCGCCTTCTGCGACGCTCCCCCGGCCTTCGATGAAACCACGGGCACCCTGGTCGTGCTCTATCAGGACGGGACCCTGATCGCCTATGGACGCTGAGCGGATAGAGCAGTTACTGACCGCCGCCCTGGAGGCCCGCCGCCGGGCCTACTGCCCCTACTCGGGCTTCGCCGTCGGCGCCTGCGTCGAGGCCGCCGACGGTCAACGCTTCAGCGGCGTCAACGTCGAGAACGCCGCCCTGGGGGAGACCATCTGCGCCGAGCGCGCCGCGGCCGCCGCCGCCGTGACCGCCGGGGCCCGACGGCTGAAGGCCTGCGCCGTGGTCGGCGGCCCCGTCGACGGAAAACCCCGCGCCGTCCAACCCTGCGGCTCCTGCCGCCAGGTGCTCCACGAGCTCGGCGGCTCCGGGCTCCTCGTCATCACCCTCGGCCCGCGGATTGCCCGACTGGGCGAGCTGCTACCGCAACCCTTCGGCGAACCGCACCCGTAGCATTACCCGACCCCACGTTAGTTAACAGCGCAACCCACCCTGCCGGAGCGAGTCCAACACGACCGCTCCGTTGCCACGACCGGCGGGACGGCAAGGGCTGAACCTGACCACCTGTCCGGCCTCCAACCAGCGCACTTTACCCTGCGGCCGATCACCAGCCGGACCGCTGTATACCGTCCAGCGCCGCTGAAAACCGTACTAAATCACTGAACACCGTCATCACACATTCGCCGCTTACCGACTCCAACCGAGGAAGAAACCGCCGGGCAGAAACCCGCTTCCGTCTGGCGACCCCCCACCCGTTGAGATCACCACCAACGGAACCCGCTCCACTGCTCCGGTCGGCCGTTGATTTGCGACGGGCTCTTATCGCCCCCTCCCGAACGGCCTTTACAAAATATGACATTGAGCGGCCTTCAGCTTCTGCCGCAAGTACGGTTCCCGACCCGTCAACCGCCACCTGGCTGTTGTTGCTTACTCTTTCGTTGGCGTTAAGCCGCTTGACAGCCCGCCGCCGCCGACAACCCCCAACCCCCCAAAACCCTCGACAGCGGAAAAACTTGCAACCATCCATCTTTACCTACATACTAACTACACCAATCAACCACCCCGACAGCGACATCACCCGGCGGGAACCCGCCGAGCACCCGAGACGTATCATGGACAAGAGCGACACCCAGCCCAAACTCGAAGCCGAGAACCCGCTGGGGGACGACAAGCACCGGAAGACCAAGGGGGACGCTTTGCAGCGGACCGTCACACTTTCGCAGAGCGAGCGCGAGGCCTACGAGAAGTTCGTCGACGAGCACAGCAAAGAGGTCTTCAGCATCGCCATGGTGCTCACCGGCGACTACCACAAGGCCAGCGAGCTGGCCCAGGAAGCCTTCCTCAAGCTCTACCGCTCGCTGAGACACTTCGATCCCGGCCGCTCGCTGCGCAACTGGCTGTTCACCGTGCTGAAGAACCTCTACATCGATTCCTGGCGCCGTGAAAACCGGATGAAAACCACCTCGATCGACGAACCCATCCACCTCGGCGGCGGCTCCAGCGTGCCCTTCCAACTCGAAAGCGAGACCGCCGATCCCGAACAACGCACCGGCTCCCGCGAAGTGGCCCGCATCGTCCGCTCCGCCATCAGCAAGCTGCCCAGCAAGTACGCCATGGCCGTCGCCCTCTGTGACCTCGAAGGCCTGACCTACGAGGAGATCAGCGAGGTGATGGACTGCTCGATCGGCACAGTCCGCTCACGCATCCACCGCGGCCGCAAACTGCTCAAGCAACGCCTGGAACACCTGGCGCCCCAACTCCTGGGTACCACCTAAACCACTGTGAGACCTAAACCGGGGCCTGGATTAGGGGCCTGGATAAACCGGCTGGGTTATAGACCGGGTTTACAAGGGGCTGACGCTCAGGAAAACCGACTCCCACGGGGCCTGGACTCACAGCGACTGAACGGACACGTCACCGGGCCGGCGCCGTAATACCAACCAAGCTTGACCTGACCCCCGCTAGGATGCCCCCGGATCGACGCCGCGCCGGACCAAAGCTACCGAACGACCCCCAACGGCCGGACGTGTTGCCACCCGCTGAAAACCACTCAAAAGCGATCCCTCTTCAAGCAGCGCCTTGATGAAACAGCGATCTGAACGAGCCGCAGACCCCGACCGCTTGCCCGGTACTCCGGCTATCTTGCCCGCCGAAAAAGTGGAAACTACCGCCCCCGCCCCGGCGTAAACCAACCCGAAGAACCCCGGCGAACAGCCGCCTTGACAACCACTCCTTGACAACCACCCCAAGACCCGCTTCCGGTAACAGGAGTTGCCTTGAACTGCTGGCGAGTCAAGAACCTGCTCTCGGCCTTTCTGGATAACGAACTCGACGGCTCGACCACCAAAGCCATCCGCGAGCACCTGGCCGATTGCCCCGCCTGCGCTCAAGAGGCCGAGCACCTGAGCTTCCTCAAGAGCGCCCTGGCCGACCTGCAACATCAGCCCCCGCCCGATCTGGCCCGACGGGTGATGAACCGGGCCTTCAACCCCGTTTCCGAGCGCGTTCAAACCTTCGGCCTGCGCCGCAGTTGGGCCTACGCCCTGGCGGCGGTGGCCTTCGCCGTCGTCGTCGTCGGCGCCCTGGTCTGGGGCTTCGCTCCCTCGGGCGCGGGCGACTCCGCCCAGCTCGACGAAATACCCCTCCTCGGCGCCCTCGGCGGTGAAAGCTCCAGCGCGCTTGCCCTGGACGAGAAGAAAACCGTCAAGACGCCCCTCGAGCACCTCGAGGCCGAGCTGACCCCCCAGCCCAACGAGTACCTGGCCAACCACCTGGCCAACTCCGAGCCCTCCACCCCGACCAGCCAGGACCTCTCCCGCCACGTCATCGCCGACGAGGCCCTCAACCGCGAGGCCACCCAGGTCGTCTCCAGCGAGGCCGGGGTGACCTTCTCGATGGTTTCCGCCTCGGCCGCGGGTCGCCCGGGTTCCGAGACCGCCACCCTGCCCGCCCTGCCCACGGAGTCCGAGAGCGCCGAAACCGCCGGCGCCTTGCCCGAAGCCGCGGCCGACGAATCCGGCAACTAGAGTCAGCATCGTTCCAGTCAGACAACAACGCCCTCCGGGGCGTTGTTGTTTATGGCGCCGCCTCCGCAGGCGAACCGAGTGAAACCCGGCAAGACAGAAGCAGTCCCGGATTACCCGAGACCGTGCCGACGGCGACGCATCGTGTCGCTGATTACATGACAGCCCGCGAAGGCGTTCGGCCTGGAACGAGCTGTTTTTCCGCTACACGTTTGTCCGCTATCCGGACCCCGACACACAAGGGGGCCCCTCGAAGCTGTTAAACGGCACCATACCGCCGGGCCGGCGCTCGGTAACCGGACCCTTGGCCGCCGTGGTCGCCTTGAGGTACACTGCAAGCACCATCGGTCGGTGAAACTACCCCCGCTTCCCCTGCGTAAAGCTAATACGCCCACCCGTCCCCAAAAACCGATGCCCCGACGCTGGTCAACTCTGCTGCTGTTGCTGCTCGCCGCCCCGGCCCTGCGGGCCGACGAGGCCATGGACGTCCTGCTCAAAGCCCTCTTCGGCAACCCCAACGCCGATTTCGTCGGTGTCAAGCAGATCGTTCTCTATAGCGGCTCCGTCGCCGAGGCCCTCGAGATGGAGGTCAGTTGCCAGGCCGAGGGCGCCACGCGCACCGACTATCTCTCGCCGCCGACGATGCGCTCCCGGGTGGTCATCGACGACGGCGATTACCTCTACTCCTTCGACCCCCACCTCGAGATCACCGTACGCTCCCTCTCACCGGCCCGGGTGGAGCGTAAGCTCTCCGACGCCCAGCGTCGCGAGCTGATCGGCGACAACTACGTTCTCTCGCTCAATAACGGCGACACCATCGCCGGGCGACCCACCTACAGAATCGAGGTCGTCAGCCGCGAGGGCTTCACCCCCAACCGCTCGCTCTGGGTCGACCGGGACAAGTTCATCGTGTTGCAATCCAAGGAGGAGTGCGGCGACTCCGCCGCCAACTCCAGCTTCACCTGGATCCGGTACCCCGACGAACTCGACGACGAGCTGTTCGCCGAGGAGCAGTTCTCCGGCGAGATCATCGAGGAGCAACCCCTCTCGGCCAAAGCCTCGACCGAGGAGCTACAGCGCCGCGTGGGCATCGAGCCCGTCGTCCCCCCGGAGCTGCCCGGCGGCTTCATCCTCGTCGAGCAGATGCTCACCCGCCGCGACGGCGCCACCTACGCCGTCCACCTCTCCTACACCGACGGCCTCGAGGGCCTGTCCGTCTTCGAAGAGAAGGCCGGCAACCGCAACCTCGTCGGCCAGTCCATCACCCTCGGCGGCACCGATCTGCACCTCAACCGCAGCGCCAACTACTCCGTCCTGCAGTGGAGCCACGGCGGCGTCACCTTCACCCTGGTCGGGCAGTTGACCCGCTACGGTCTGCTGCAGATCGCCGGCGCGCTGATCAACTACTGAGCCGTTGTCGGCAAGCTCCGGGCATCTGTCGGCGGGGTCCTGTCCCCGCCGTAACTGGATGGGTGGCGGAACAGCAGCTCGGACCAAGCCGGATTGATAGGGTTGGTGGATTGAGAGGGACCAGTTGACGTCGACGGGGCTATCTCGCAGGGTTCCCTGACATATCGAGAACATAATCAGAGAAAGTCAATTACAAGCGAGTAAGTCATTCTAAGTATGTTAGGCATCCCACACGCCAGCGGAGCAGTCCGCCACAAGTGGATAGCGTTGTTCCCAAGCGCTCAGAAGGCGGCTCGAGGACTTCACCGGCAGCGGCTTTAGCGACTGTTTTCAAGGGCTCATCACACGAGCCGAACATCAGCTATTGCAGTTGGGTTCTTCCCGTGGCGTGAACGGGTCTGTCATCCCGCCACCGACGCGGCGGGCAATGTGGCGGGGAAGAGCAGCTCGGGGTACCGGCACGCCAACCGTCCTAGCTGCGACAACCGTCACCACTACTGCTGCGCCGACGGGCGGCATCAGTGCGAGCCTCGCGGCAAGCCGTTCTAGCAGCGTCGCCGGGGCGCCGCAACGCGCCACCTAAAAACCACCTGGAGGATTCAAGCGTAGCTTCAGACGTGGCATTAAGGAGTTGGAGTTCAGCTTCAACAAAAGAAACGATCCCGGCCTGCCAGACTACCTAAGAAGCATCCTGATCGGTCCGTGATCGGGTGTGATCCCTAAGTGATTACCCCGAGCCGCTGGATCATTCTTGCAAAACTACCTGGCAGGCCCCTGGTAGGGCATGGCGCACAACCGGACGGCTGAAGGTGACGAACCCGCCGTACAAGCTATTCCCGGCGCGGCGGTCGGGCATCCGCTCTACCGCCGCTTGAACCCCTGCTCGTCTGCGACAGGGTCGAGCCGCCCAGCCCAGCGTTTTTCTGGTAGTTGGGGAACCCGACAAGCCGCGCAGGGAGGACCTGCTGGTCTTCCCGTCTTTACTATTCCGGCAGCAAAAGGGCCGACCAGGCGGGTCGGCCCTCCAGTTTATCCAGTCTGTCCGTCGGGCTCAGTTTTTGGCCGTGTCGTAGAGCAGGCCGCGATCCGACTTCTCGATAAAATCCAGAATGTGCTCGATCTCCGGCGTGGGCTCGAGCTCCTCGCGGATGCGCTTGACGGCGTTGGAGGTCGACAGGCCGCTGCGGAAGATGAAGCGGTAGGCCCGCTTGACCAGCTTGATGGCCTCGGGATCGAACCCCCGCCGCTGCATGCCGATAACGTTGACCGCCCCGACGCGCACGCTGGGGTAGCTGAAGACGACGACGAAGGGCAGCACGTCCTTGGTGATCATCGAACCGCCGCCGATGTAGCAGTGGCCGCCGATGGTGGTGAACTGATGCACGCCGACCAGACCGCCGATGGTCGCGTGGTCCTCGACGGTGACGTGACCGGCCAGGGTAGCCGCGTTGGCCATGATCACGTGGTCGCCGACGACGCAATCGTGGGCCACGTGGCAGTAGGCCATCAGCAGGTTCTGGTCGCCGACGACGGTCTGGTTGCTGGCCGCGGTGCCGCGGTGGATGGTGACGGATTCACGGATAATGTTGTTATCACCGATGATCGTCTGGGCCGGCTCACCGGAGAATTTCAGGTCCTGGGGCACCACGCCGATGACGGCGAAGGGAAAGATGGTGTTGCCCTCGCCGATAATCGTTCGGCCCTCGACGACGACGTGGCTCTTGAGCCTGGTGCCCGAGCCGATACGCACCGGGCCGTCGATGACACAGAAGGGACCGACGTGGACGTCGTCGGCCAGTTCGGCCCGGCTGTCTACGATTGCGCTGGGATGGATTTCCGCCAACGGTTACCCCTTTTTCTTGCGGTTCTTGATTTCCGGCGCCCCGGCGGGCACCTCGAAAAAACAGGTCAGCTTGGCCAACGTGGTCGGCTTGCCGTCGACACTGGCGACGGTCTTCATCCGGCACAGACCACGGTGGATGCTCAGGATCTCCGCCTCCAGGATCAGCTGGTCCCCCGGGACCACGGGCCGCTTGAACTTGGCCTCCTCGACGCCCCGGAAGAGGATGATCTGGCCGTCCTCGAGGTCGTAGGAGAAGTGAAGGAGGATGCCCCCGGCCTGAGCCAGGGCTTCGATCTGCAGGACGCCGGGCATCAGCGGCTCGTCGGGGAAGTGGCCGACGAAGTAGGGCTCGTTGTTGGTGACGTTCTTGAGCGCCTTGATCCGCTTGAGCGGCTCGACCTCGAGGATGCGATCCACCAACTGGAAAGGATAGCGGTGGGGCAGTTTGCGTTGAATGCCCTTGACGTCCATCACGGGCTTGGTCATCGGTGGAACCTCCCTCGGTGAACGGGGTTATTATGATGATGAGCGCAACCGTACTCATTCTACCACAGCGGGCCGCACCGCGGCAGGATTGGGCGGGAGGTTCATTCACCTGGTACCCCGGAGGGCGCCGTCATTGCGACCCAGTATCGAAGATAGCGCAGGGCGGGGGTTCTGTACCCCGCCCACTGGCTGAGAACCACTCCGCCGGATTCCGTCCGCCAAACCCGAGCACTGCTACGGGCGACTGCGGACAGTCGCCCCGACGCGTCCAAGGCTAACGCAAAAAAAACGGACCGCGCTGAAGGTTGGCCGTATTCCTAAAGCGATCGCAGAGGCGGGGCGCCGTTCACTCACGAGCCGCCGTTGCCGTCCAGCAACCCCAGGCGTTGGCGCAGCTCCAGGGCCAGGGCCACGTTGGCCGTATGTCCGCCCTTGATGCTGATCACCCGGGCCCGCAGCGGCGAGCCGACCAGGGTCAGGTCGCCGATCAGATCCAGCAGCTTGTGCCTGACGAACTCGTCGGCGAAGCGCAGGTTGTCGTTGAGGACCTCCTCTTCGCCGATGACCACGGCGCAGTTGAGCGAGCCGCCCTTGATCAAACCCGCCCGGCGCAGTAGGGAAACCTCGTGCAAAAAGCAGAAGGTCCGCGCCGGGGCGATCTCCTCGGCGTAACGCTCCGGCTCCAGCACGAACTCCCGGTACTGGCTGCGCAGCACCGGGTGGTCGAAGTGCAGCGAGAAGGAAAGCTGAAGCGGCCCCCGGTGGGGCAGCAGGATCATCTCGGCCTCGCCGACGCGGCACTCGACGATCTCCTTCGGCGCCAGGTAGCGCCGACGGGCGTCCTGCTCGACCCGCCCGGCCCGGCGCAGCGCCCGCACGAAGGGCCAGGAGCTGCCGTCGATCACCGGCGGCTCATGGTTGTCGAGTTCGATGACGGCGTTGTCGATCCCACAGCCCCGCAGCGCCGAGAGGATGTGCTCGACGGTGTGGACCTCGACGCCGTCCATCGCCAGGGTGGTGCCCCGGCTGGTGTCGGTGACGTTCTCGGCCAGGGCCCCGATCTCCGGAGCGCCGTCGACGTCGACGCGACGAAAACGGTAGCCCGCTTCGGCCTCCGCCGGCAGGAACCGCAGGCTGCACTCGTCTCCGGTGTGCAGCCCGATGCCCGCCACGCTGACGGGCTGGGAGATGGTCGCCTGGTTTTCTCCGGCCATGGCCATTGTGCTCGCAGATAGCTCGTTTCAACTCCAGGTAAAACCCGCCGAGCCCGTTGACGGGCAGCAACTTTCCCGTGGGCCACGGCCCCGGGCGCCCCGGAGTTGGCACGGTTTTTGCATCTCGGCGACTGGGCGACCGGCGGGTACGGTTGCGCCTCCGCAAAAACCGTGCCAACTCCGGGGCCGGGGAATCGTTGACGTCGCGCTGCCCGTCAACGGGCTCGGCGCAGGTCGCTCAGTCGTGTTCCTCGAGTTCGGCCAGGCGGGTATCGAGTTCGGCGACGCGCTTGGCCAGGCGGCGCAGTTCCCTGGTTTTCTCGGGCAGCTTGTGGAGGACGGCTTCGAGGCGTTTGGTGGTCATCGCCGGGCGGGCGGGGTAGCCCAGCCAGGTTTCACCGGCGGGGATGTTCTTGGAGAGGCCGCTCTTGGCGCCGACGATGGCGTTGTCGCCCAGTTCGAGGTGCCCGGCCAGTCCGACCTGGCCCATCAGGATCACGTGGTCGCCGAGTTTGCAGGAGCCGGAGACGCCGACCTGGCCGGCCATGATCGAGTCCGCACCGATGATGACGTTGTGGGCGATCTGGACCAGGTTGTCGATCTTGGTGCCGCGGCCGATGCGGGTCGAGCCCAGGGCGCCGCGGTCGACGGCGGCGTTGGCGCCGATCTCGACGTCGTCTTCGATGACGACGTTGCCGATCTGGGGGATCTTGCGCCAGGCGGCGCCGTCGGGGGCGTAGCCGAAGCCGTCGGAGCCGATGACGGCGCCGGGGTAGACAATGACGCGCTCGCCGAGGACGCAGTCCTCGCGGACTACGACGTTCTGGTAGAGCAGGGAATCGGCGCCGATGCGGCTGCCGCGACCGACGTAGCAACCGGGGCAGAGGCGGACGTGATCGCCGATGACGGCGTCGGCGCCGATGCAGACCTGGGCGCCGACGGCGACGCCCTCGCCCAGTTCGGCGCCGGGAGCGATGACGGCGCTGGGATGGACACCGGGTTCGGGCAGGTCCACGGGGGGGGCGAAACGGGCGATAAGGCGGCTGAAGGCCAGGTAGGCGTTATCACAGCGGATGAACGGCACCGGGCCGTCGACCTCGGCGTCACGATCGACGACGACGGCGGCGGCCCGGCACTTATCCAGCCAGCGGGCGTAGCGCATGTTGGTCAGGAAGGTGACCTGGCGCGGTCCGGCCTCAGTGATGGTGGCCACCCCGTCGACGGGGGCGGCGGCGTCACCGTCGGTCAGTTCGCCCTCGAGCAGTACGGCGACCTCGCCCAGGGTCAACTCCACGTGATGCTCCCGCGCCTCGCCGGAGCTCTAAGTTCCGGCGGTTTCGTTGAGGGTTTCGATGACCTTGTCGGTCAGGTCGTAGGCTTCCTTGATGTAGAGGATGGCGGAGTGGTCGAGGATGATGTCGAATTCGCCGTCCTTGCCGATCTGTTCGATGACCTCGTAGATACGCCCGTAGAGCTTTTCCAGGCCTTGTTTCTCCTGGGCCTCCAGGACACTGATGGCGTTGTCGCGCTCGCGCATGGCCTCTTCGACCAGGCGTTGGCGTTCGCTTTCGAGTTCGGCGCGTTTTTCGTCGGAGATGGGCTGATTGAGCTTCTCGTCGATAGTCATGATCTGAGCGGAGTACTCGTCGAGTTTGGGCTGGACCTCGGCTTCCTTCTCCTGGATCCGGGTCTGCATCTCGAGCATGAACTCCTGGACCTCGATCCACTCCTCCTGGACGAGCTGCAGGTTGACGAAGGCCACGAGGAGTGGTTCTTCGTCCTCACCATCGTCCTGGGCCAGGACGGGCGGGCAGAGCGCCGTTATCAGCAACAGGATCAGGGCGGTCTTCTTCATTGGTGACTCCTTGGAAAGCGAGTTTAACCTCCGGCCCCGGCGGGGCGGATTAGTTGGTTACGTGGTCGAGGGCGGCGCCGTTCCGAAAAAACGCGCGGCCTAGAAGGTATTCTCGATGGAGAAATGCAGCCGGCCCTCGGGCAGCTCGGGGCTCCAGCCGTAGTCGAAGCCCATCAAACCGACCATCGGCACGTCGATGCGTACGCCCAGGCCGAAGCCGTAGCCCAGGTCGGCCAGGTCAATGTCGGTGATCTTCTCCCAGCAGTAGCCGGAATCGAAGAACAGAAAACCGAAGACGAAGCGCTCGGAGATGGGGAAGCGGTACTCGAGGTTGTAGTAGAACTCGAAGGTGCCGCCGAGGAGCTTGTCGTTCTCGTCGCGGGGCGAGAGGTCGTAGTCCTGGTGGCCGCGGACGTCGTTGCCGCCGACGTAGAAGCGCTCGTAGACGGGGACACTGTCCGTATCACCGTAGGGGGCGACGTAGCTGGCCCGCACCCGGGCGGCCAGGGCGAACTTCCAGAAGCTGGGGAAGTAGGCCGTGGTGTAGCCGGTGATCTTGTAGTAGTCGACATCGCCGCCGAGGTAGCCGCCGCCGACCTCGAAGCTGAGGAACTGGCGCGAGCCCGAGCTGGGGAAGAAGTAGTTGTTGCGGGTGTCGTGGTTCAACGACAGCTGGATCGCGCTGGTGACATAGCTGCCGCCGGCGCTCTGGACGGCCTCGCTGGCGTCGTCGAAGGGGTCGAGGTTGGTCTCCGAGTAGTCGTAGCGCAGACGCCAGTTGGCGTCGTCCCCCAGGGGTCGGCCGACCAGGCCGTAGAAGCCGAAGGTTCTCTTCTCGTAGCGGAAGACGCTGCGCAAGCTGCTGGTGTAGACTCCGGCACCGACGGCGGTCTCGGTGTCCAAAAACCAGGGCTCGAGGAAGCTGAAGCGGTAGTTATCGCTGGAGCCGCCGATCTCGGCCTCCAGGGTCACCGACTGACCGCCGCCCTTGGCCTTCCAGAAGGCGGGCAGGGCCGCGGCGTCGAAATTGATCCAGGAGACGCTGAAGGTGCCCATCAGGCCCTCCTGGGTCGAGTAGGCGGCGCCGACGGAGATCTTCGTCGTTCCCTCGCGCTCGACGACGCGGACGGTCAGGTCGATCTCCCGGGTTTCCGGATCGACGTCCCATTCCGGGATGACGTTCTCGAAGTACTGCAGGTTGAAGACCCGCTCCAGGGAACGGCGGAAGGCCTTGCCGTTGAAGATCTCGCCGGGGTAGACGGTGAACTCGCGCCGGATGACCTTGTCCTTGGTGTAGGTGTTGCCGACGATGGTCAGCTCGCCGACGGTGGCCGGTTCACCCTCGTCGAAGACCCAGTGGTAGACGACGCGGTTGGAGTCATCGTCGATCTCGGTCTGCTCGTCGATCTCCATGAAGACGTAACCGTACTCCCAGTAGTCGTCCTTGATGTCGGCGACGGACTGATCGTAAGCGCTCAGATCGAGGACGTCGCCGGGCATCAGGCGCATCCGCCGGCGGATCTGGTTCTCGGAGAGAATGGTGTGCCCCTCGAAGGTGACACCGCCGAAGTAGTAACGCTCGCCTTCGTGGACGGTGACCAGGATGTCGACCTCGTCGCCCTCTTCGCTGAAGCTCAGCTCGTAGTCCTCGACCCGGGCGTTGATGAAGCCGCCGGCGTTGTAGCCGTCGACGATGCCGGCCATGTCGTCTTCGAGGGTCTGCAGGTCCAGGGTCGAGGCGTTCCAGAACTCGTCCTCGGACAGTTCCATGAACAGGTTGCGGATCTCCCAGTCGGTATAGGCGGTGTTGCCTTCGATTTCGATGCTGCGGATCCAGATTTCCGAGCCCTCTTCGACGACGAACTTGACCTCGACGCGGCCGTTGTCCAGCTCGGTGTACTCCGGGGTCACCTCGCAGCGGATCAGCCCGGCCTCCTCGCCCTGGGCCTCGACGGCGTTGACGATCTCGTTGATCGCCGCCGGGTCCAGGGGCTCGCCGGCCTTGAGGTAGGCGGCGATGGTCTCGCTGACGGTGTCGGCGTCCAACTCCTCGACACCGACGAAGGAGATGCGGTCGACGGTGGGGCGCTCCTCGACAATGAACACCAGCTTGACGCCCTCGGCGTAGGGCTCGGTGAGGACCTCGATATTCTCGAAGCCAGCCTCGGAAAACAGGCGTTCGATGTCGGCGGCGACGGTGGCCGGGGAGAGGGGCTGACCGACCCGGCTGGAGAGGCGCTCAAAGATGTAGGCGTCGTCGTAGATCTCGTTGCCGCGCACCTCGAGGGCCCGGATCACCGGCGCCCCCTGGGCCGCGACGACGTTCGCCGCGCCGAGGAGGGCGAGGCAGCTCAGTACGAGGACACCGGGTCGACTGCATTTCCAGGGGGGGGTTCGTCTCACGCGGACTCCGGGGTTGGTTTAACGGTTCTGGGGGCGCGCACGTCCCGACCCTGCGGCGCGGCGAAGCGCGGAGGGGTAAGCATTGTCGCATAGTAAAAAACGGCCTGTCAATCGCAGCCGTGGCAACCGGCAGGCCCGGCGGATGTCTCCGGGGGGCGTCTGCTTGATATACGCTGCGACGGGATAAAAGTTGCCCCCCGACGGCGGCCAACCACAGCGGCGGCAAAGACCCCCAGACCATCGGTGTGGTAAACTAATCGCCGTCGCCCCTTCTTGCGTCAATCAACCGCAACAGCAACCTCCAGCGAGGTGACCGTAGATGATGCCCGAGCGTTCCGCCATGCAGCCCATCGGCCCCCTGATGATCGAACATCGCCTGATCGAGCGTTTCATCACGGTGATCGAGGATGAGCTGCAAGCCCTCCGGGGAGGGCAGGCCCCCGACGTCGCCCTGCTGCGCGAGGCCGTCGATTTCTTCCGCACCTACGCCGACCGGACCCATCACGGCAAGGAGGAGGACATCCTCTTCCGGGCCCTGGAGAAGAAGGAGTTGACGGAAGAGCAGCGGCGGATGATGGCCGAGCTCACTGCGGAGCACGCCCGGGGCCGGGAGCTGGTCGACCGGCTGGAGGCGGCCGCCGGGGAGGGGGACGTCGATGGAATCACCGCCGTCCTCGACGAACTCATCGACTTCTACCCCCTGCACATCTTCAAGGAAGACCGCAAGTTCTTCCGTCCGGTGATGGAGCACTTCACCGACGATGAGATGCGGACCCTGCTCATGCGGATGAAAACCTTCGACCAGGGGATGATCCACGAGAAGTACACCCGGCTGGTCGAGGTGCATGAGGAACATGAGGAAGAAGAGGATGAGCGGGGCTGAGTTGTGTCGAGGGCGAGGTTAACCGGGGCGCGACTCGCCGCCCCGACACCCCGGGCGCTGTCTCCCGGACGCGTCGCCGCCGGCCGCCCCGCAGTATGGTGTAGTGTGGATTGCTAATCCAGCCAGGCCCCGGCGGGGCGGTGACGGTCTAGACGACCGAGGCGGCCCGGGGGCCGCCTCGGTGTTTGGTGCCCGGCTGATAGGTATGGGCTGGTTGGTGGCTTAGCCGGCGCCGCCGCCGCGGAACATCTCGGTCAGGGTACCGACGCTGCCCAGCACGTTGGTGAGTTCGAAGGGGAAGAAGATCTTGTTGGCCTCGCCCTGGCTGACGGCGTTGAGGGTGGTGAGGTACTTGACGGCGATGAGGTAGTTGGGCGCCACCTGCGGTCCGACGGCGTCCTTGACCTTGGTGATGGCGTCGTACTCACCCTCGGCGCGCAGGCGCAGCGCGTCGGCGTCGCCCTGGGCCTCCAGGCGCTGGCGCTGACGGTAGCCCTCGGCCTCGAGGATGGCCTCCTGCTTCATACCCTCGGCACGGGCGATGCGGCTTTCACGGTCACCCTCGGCGCGCAGGATGGCCGATTTCTTTTCACCCTCGGCCTCGAGGATCGTGGCGCGACGCTCACGCTCGGCGGTGGACTGCTTCTGCATGGCGGCTTCGATCTCGGGCGGCGGGGTGATGTCCTGCAGCTCGACGCGGTTGACCTTGACGCCCCACTTGTCGGTGGCCTCGTCGAGGACGATGCGCAGCTTGTTGTTGATCAGATCGCGGCTGATCAGGGTCTCGTCGAGGTCCAGCTCACCCATCACGTTACGCATCGTGGTCTGGGTCAGCTTTTCGATGGCCTGGGGCAGGTCCTGGATCTCGTAGAGCGCCTTGATCGGATCGGTGATCTGGAAGTACAGCAGGGCGTTGACCTGCATGCGGACGTTGTCCTTGGTGATCACGGCCTGGGCGGGGAAGTCGTAGACCTGCTCGCGCAGGTCGATCCGCTCGGTGGTGATCCGCTGGACGTAGGTGCGGCCGCGGACGCTCTTGTGCATGCGCCAGACGACCTTGCGCGGCTTGTCGACGATCGGCACGATCAGGTGCAGGCCGCTCTTGAGCGTGCGCTTGTACTCACCGAAGCGCTCGATGATCATCACTTCGGCCTGCTTGATGACCTTGAAGCCGGCGATGGCGAAGATCAGGATGAACAGCCCGGCGGCGCCGATGGCGATATAGGCGCCGAGCCCCCAGCCATCAACGTCGCCGTTGTAGGCCAGGGCCGTCGACGGCAGGACCAGCAGCAGCAGCGGGATCAGGAACGCGAGTTTATTCTTCAAAGGTTCACCCCCATTGAGGTTGACGGTTGGAATAGGCGACCAGGTTGTAGTTGAAGCTTGTCGAGACCAGCGGCGGCCGGCTTCGGATCCCGGGGTGGCTCTGCGCGGCGAGGCCGCGTGGAAGACTGGTTCCGGGCGTTGATGTTTGAAGCGTGAAGACCAAAAAACGCTGGCGAACCGTCGCCCCTCGTTATAATTGCACAGTCAAGGGACCCAAGACTCCGCGCTCGAGGT
The DNA here is from genome assembly GCA_014728225.1 of Candidatus Coatesbacteria bacterium. NCBI lineage: Bacteria > Candidatus Coatesiibacteriota > Candidatus Coatesiibacteriota bacterium. Next base: position 23,329 of record WJLX01000093.1, read on the forward strand.
ACAGCCTGCTGCGGCGGGGTTAGCGACGATCCGCTCCGTCTTTTTTACTGACGGCGCCGCCGGTTGGACTGCGCTGTTTGCCTGGTTCTTTGCCGGGTTGTTTGGCTGACTGTTTGCCCGGTTGAAAACAACGGAGAAACAACTTGGGCCGCGTATCCGGCCGGACTCCGCGCCGACGGCGGCCCCGGAACGGCTAGCCGGCCTCCTCGAGGGGCTCGACGAGGAGCTTGATGCCGTCGACGCCGGTGACCTTGAGCCGGGTGCCGATCTCGAAACTGATATCGCCGGGGTGGGGGTAGTAGGCCCGCCACTCCTCGGCGCCGATCTTGACGTAACCGTGCTGTTCGTCGGTGATGGGTCGGGTGACCACGGCGGTGCGGCCGATCAGGGCCTCGACGTTGGTCTTGGCCTCACCCTCCTCGTACCTCTTCTCGTCCTTGAAGAACAGGCGCCGGCTGAGGAAGACCAGTAGCGCGCCGCCGACGACGAAGATGACGAGCTGCCAGATGACGGCCATCCCGGTCAGCGAGACCAACGCCGTGATGCCCCCGGCGACGCCGAAGGGCAGCAGGAAGAAACCGGGAACCAGGATCTCGGCCATGGCCAGCACGAAACCTACGATCAGCCAGATGTGCCAGGGGAGCATCGTCGTCCTTTCTCGTCCGTCTCGGCCAGTGCAGATTTTCTATGGGGAGCGGTGTGGCGGATGAAGCGTTAGTTCATTATAGCACGTTAAGGGCGGCGTCGCACAACCAGCCGACGCACCATGCGGGTCTCGGTCGTCTTCAGCTCCACCAGGTAGCAACCCGTCAACAGCTCGCCGATTTCTAATCGACAGACACCGCTGCCCACCAGATCGCGGGCGATGACCCGTCTACCAGCGGTGTCGTAGACGCTTAGCGTCCCCTGACGCCCCGGGGGCAGGTAGAAATTGAGCTTGACGACCTCCGTCGCCGGGCAGGGCCAGGGCGGGGAGAGCTCGACGGCGCGGTCCGCCTCCCGGGGTCGGGTCAGCTCCAGGGGACCGCGGCACAGCTCCCGGCCGTCGACGGTCCGACCGACCAGCTCGTAGCCGTAGGTGATCCCCGGCGCCGCGTCGCGGTCGAGGAAGCGGTGGACGCCACCGGGCAGCTCGACCAACTCGACGCCGTCGCGCCTCACGCTCCAGCTTGACAATCCCTCGTCGGACTCCGGCGTCCATTCCAGCAGCAGGCCGTCGTCGACGGCCCGGCCGTCCAGGACGACCTCGTCGGCGGCGTACTCGAGCCCCTCACCTTCGGTGACCGTCAGCCGGCTGTCGGCGGGGACGGCTGAGTAATCCTCGACCAGGCCCGAGGGCCACCAAATGCGCAGGTCGACGGCGTCGTCGTCGCCCAGGCCGAACTCCAGGGTGGGATCCTCGTCGCCGTGAAGCCCGCCCCCCGCCGTGCGCTGGTCCCAGCACTCACCGTCGTCGAGGGTCACCCGCACCCGGGCGCCCACGGCGGCGCTGTTGGATTCCACGCCGACGAGGTTCAGGCAGAGGTAGCCACCCGGCGCCTCGTCGTTACGCAGCAAACGGTTGTCGAAGTGACCGGCCAGGTAGACGTCGAGGTCGCCGTCGAGATCGAAGTCGGACCAGGCCACGCCGAAGGAATCCCAGGGCTTGTCGATGTTCAGCGCGGCGGCGGTATCGGTGAAGGTGCCGTCGCCGTCGTTGCGATACATGGCGTTGTCGCTGACGTGGCTGGCGGCGAAGATGTCCCGTCGGCCGTCGCGGTCGTAGTCGATGAACCAGGCCCCGCGGCCGTCGCCATAGCAGGCCACGCCGGCGCCGCCGGTCACGTCGGTGAAGGTGCCGTCGCCGTCGTTGCGGTACAGCCGGTGGTAGTCGGGCGAGAAGGGCAGCTCGCCGATATTGCAGACGTAGATATCCAGCCAGCCGTCGCCGTTGTAATCGCCGACGTCGAGCCCCGAGGGATCGCTGCCGGGATTGGACACCCCGGCCTGGGCGGTGGCGTCGCTGAAGGTACCGTCGCCCTCGTTGCGCCAGAGGGCGCTTTGCGGATCGTGGGGCAGGTAGATGTCCAGCCAACCGTCGTTGTCGTAGTCGAAAGCCGCGGCGGACCAGTCTGCGGTCGCCGAAGCCAGCCCGGCCGCGGCGGTGACCTCGCTGAAGGCGCTTGCGCTGTTGCGGAACAGGCGACAGTCGTAACCGGCGGCGAAGAGGTCCAGCTCGCCGTCGTTGTCATAATCGAAGAACAGCACCTTGGAGGCCGGAACGCCGCCGAGGCCCAGGGCGGCGGTGACGTTGGCGAAGGTCCCGGCGCCGTCGTTGCGATAAACCACGACGTCGCCGTTCTCGCCGGCCAGGTCGAGATCGCCGTCGCCGTCGAAATCGACCAGGGTCAGCGAGCTCAGGTAACCGTTGACGCCGCAGGAACCGCTGACATCGGTGAAGGTGCCGTCGCCGTCGTTGGTATAGACGAAGACGGAGTAATCCGGATAGTTGCGGCTGATTACCAGGTCGGGCAGGCCGTCGCCGCTGAAATCGCCGAAAGCGGCGGCGGCGCCCAGGCCGCTCATCCCCACCCCGGCGGGGCCGGTGACCTCGGTGAAGTGCTGGGCGGCGAACAGCGGCGGGGCGGCGGCCAGCAGGATGATAACGCTCAAGGGGGCCAAGGGAAGTCGTGACATCGCTGTCCTCGTCGTTGGCGGCGGCTGTAGTAGCCGTTGAAGTCGAGCAGGTCGCTGCGGCCTCCGGGACAGGATAACCCGGTGTGGCGCATAAAATCAACTTGGATAACAGCGGGCCTCAGAGACCGGCGGCCTGGGCCCGGGCGCGCAGCCGGGTCTGGGCGCCGAAGAAGCGCTGCATCATCGCATTGACCAGCCGCCGGCCGCGGGGTCCGACGTCCCAGGGACGGCCGTCGTTGAGCCCCAGCAGGCGCCAAAGCGCCCCGGCGAGGTGGACCCGCCGAGAGGGCGCAGCGCCCATACGGCGACGCAGAGCGGTCGTCGAGCCGCCGCCGCCGAAGAGGAAACCCAACAGCAGGTAGGCCTCGCGTTCCCAGGGCGCCGCCGCGCGGCGGCGAACTACGGCGCTGCGGTCCGCGGCCAGGAGTTCGCCGTAGCGGCGCAGATTGAAGGTGTTGTGGTGGAAGACGCCGTCGTAGTAACCGACGGCGCCGCAACCCGCGGCCAGGTACTCCGGACTCTCGATCAGGTATTCGGCCCGGGTACCGGCGCCGGCGGCGAAGCACCAGCTCGTCACCGATCGCCAGCCCCGCCCGTTCAGCTCTTCGTCGATGACGCGATAGAGGTCATCGGCGCGGCCGAGGTCGGGATCGAGGGCCGGACCCCGCTCACCGCCGCGCACCAGGGGCGGCATCAGCGGATTGAAGGTGATCTGGTCGACGCCGGTGGCCACGGCGGCGGCGATGTCGCGGCGCAGCACGGCGGCGGTCTGGGCGGGATGATTGTAGAGCAGATCGAGCTGCAAAGTGGAGAAGCGTCCCCGGGCCTGAGCCAGGCGGCGGCGGAGCTCGTCGGGCGGCAGACCGTCGCGCCCGAGGAGGCGCAGCAGACGGGCATCGAAGCTCTGGACGCCGACGGAGAGACGCTCGACGCGGCCGCGGACCAGCAGCTCCAACAGCTCCGCGGTAACGTCGGCCGGGTAGGTCTCGACGGAGACGGGCAGGTCGGGCTGTCGGCGCTGGAGCAGCTCCAGCAGGCGCTCCAGCTCGTCGGGCAGGATCGTCGGGGTGCCGCCGCCGATGTAGACCTCGCTGAAGCTGAAACCGGCTTCGAAGAGCTGCTCCAGCTCGCGGCGCAGGGCGGCGTGGTAAGCCCGGGCCGGGGCCTCGCGAAAGGCGAAACGGTGGAAGGCGCAGAAGTCGCAGGGGGCGGCGCAGAAGGGGATATGGACGTAAAGGGCCGGCGGGCGTCCGCAGCCGGGCCGGGGAATCCAGTCCCCGGCGGGGTCCATCCGCATCAGGCGTCGTCCGGCCAGGCCCACCAGGGCGGCGGCGGCGCGGATCAGGAGCTGCATCGACATCGTCTACCCCGGCAACGGGCTGCAGGGTAACTGTACTCCAAAGCGGCGCCGAGGTCCAATCAGCTTCACGCGTCGGGTTGAACGAACCGGAGCAGACTCTGAATGCGGCAACTGAAAAGTATTGACAGTCGAGTTAAGCTCTGTTATATATCGTCTTGACACTATCTGCGAGATATACGACCATGGCCCAGCGCAACAAGACCCGTTACGCCATTATGTCCCTGCTCTCTGAGCGGCCCCGCACCGGCTACGACATCAAGAAGGCCCTCGAGGAGAAGGAGATCTACTTCTGGAGCGAATCCTACGGCCAGATCTATCCGATCCTGCACAAGCTGGCCGAGGAGGGCCTGGCCGACAAGAAGAAGGCGCCGACGGAACGTCACCCCAATCGGACGGTCTATCAACTCAGCCAACGGGGCCGCGAGGAGCTGGTGGAGTGGCTCAAACGCCCCGCGGACACCATCCCGCTGCGCATCGAGCTGCTGCTCAAGCTGCGCTACGGGGCGCTGTCGACGCCGGAGGACAACCTGGCCCTGATCGAGGAGTACCGGGAGGGCCAGCTGGGAGACATCGACCGGCTGGAGGAGCAGTTGAGCAAGCACACCGGTGCAGAGGCCGGAGAGTTCTACGCCCGGCTGACACTGCAGTACGGTATCGAATTGAAGCGGGCCCTGGTGCGCTGGTGCGCGGAAGCGCTCGCGGCGATCGAGCAGAGGACGGAACAGCCGGGCGGGTATCGACGACCGCCGGTGCGGTAGTACAGTCATCGCTTGCGAAACGGGACGGCCTTGCGCGCGTCCCGCCGTCCTTATCAGCCGTCTGGATGATGACCCCTTCCCGGCGCTCCCGCGGGCCGTCACGGTTGTTGCATTCCGCCGAGCTCCCGCGGGCGGGAGCTCGGCGGGCAACAACGCGCGCCGGCCCTTATCCGGCAAGCTGAGCAGTAATCGCCGGACCACGGGGGCTTAATCCCCCCGGAACCGACCTGCGGGGGTGGCTGACTGGACGGCGTGGATCTGTTTCCCTCCGACCTCGGGGAAGCAGCGCCTATGGACTTGAGAAGTGAGGGTTGAACCCTCGAAAAGCTGAAACGGTCCAAACCAACCATAACGCAGGGCCGGCGCACGTTTTTGCGACGACGGACCGCCCAGGTCCGTCGTCAATGCAAAAACTGTGACGGCCCGGAAAAATGCGGGTGGCCAGGCGGTCGGTTCAGACGATCGGTTCGTTTACTACCCGTAGCGGTCGGGGGCCGGTAGACCCGGGTTTGAAACCTGTGCTCGATAGCGCTTGAGCTCTCGAAACACTAACGCGATCAGCCACTCCACGTAGAAGGGGGCTCCGACCCCCGCCGTTAATACGTCAATGCCGAAACGTGTCTAACCCCCTCCCCGGCGGCCCGCCGAAAGGCGAGGCCGTATTTGAGCTCTGGAAACCGGAGCGACGAGCGTGAGACGCGCAATCGGCCAACAAAAAGGGCCCGCCTGAGAAGGCGAGGCCGTATTTGAGCTCTGGAAACCGGAGCGACGAGCGTGAGACGCGCAATCGGTCAACAAAAAGGGCCCGCCTGAGAAGGCGAGGCCGTATTTGAGCTCTGGAAACCGGAGCGACGAGCGTGAGACGCGCAATCGGTCAACAAAAAGGGCCCGCCTGAGAAGGCGAGCCCTTATTCAGCCCGGGTGCTAGGGTCTTTGAAAGCTGGAAGGTAGTGCTGTTCGTTTGCGGGAGTTGCTGGAATGCGATCGACCTAGGAGTAGGGTTTTCGTGGGGGCTCCCCACGGGCTTGATTGCGGGTTTTTTCCGTGTCCTGCAGTCGTCGTTGGGACGTCATTGGGATCCGGACCCTTAATCTCGCCCCCTTCTCTTTAGAAAGGAGGTGATCCAGCCGCACCTTCCGGTACGGCTACCTTGTTACGACTTTACCCCCCTTACCAGGCACACCTTCGGCCGCTCCCTCCAAATGGTTGGGTCACGGACTTCGGGTATCCCCGACTCGGGTGATATGACGGGCGGTGTGTACAAGCCCCGGGAACATATTCACCGCGGCATGCTGATCCGCGATTACTAGCGATTCCGCCTTCATGGAGTCGGGTTGCAGACTCCAATCCGAACTGAGGCCGGCTTTTTGGGATTAGCTCCACCTCGCGGCTTAGCGACCCTTTGTGCCGACCATTGTAGCACGTGTGTAGCCCTGGGCGTAAGGGCCATGATGACTTGACATCATCCTCACCTTCCTCCGGTTTATCACCGGCAGTCTCACTAGAGTGCCCAGCCGAACTGATGGCAACTAGTAACGAGGGTTGCGCTCGTTGCGGGACTTAACCCAACATCTCACGACACGAGCTGACGACAGCCATGCAGCACCTGTGCAAGGGCTCCCGAAGGAGAGACGCTGTTTCCAGCGCTGTCCCAAGCATGTCAAGCCCAGGTAAGGTTCTTCGCGTTGCGTCGAATTAAACCACATGCTCCACCGCTTGTGCGGGGCCCCGTCAATTCCTTTGAGTTTCAGCCTTGCGACCATAATCCCCAGGCGGGGTACTTAGTGCGTTAACTGCGGCACCGGAGGGGTCGATACCCCCGACACCTAGTACCCATCGTTTATGGCGTGGACTACCAGGGTATCTAATCCTGTTTGCTACCCACGCTTTCGCGCCTGAGCGTCAGTGTGCGTCCAGAAAGCCGCCTTCGCCACCGGTGTTCCTCTTGATATCTACACATTCCACCGTTACACCAAGAGTTCCGCTTTCCTCTCCGCCACTCTAGTTTGCCAGTATCGAAGGCAATTCTCGAGTTGAGCCCGAGGATTTCACCTTCGACTTAACAAACCGCCTACGCGCCCTTTACGCCCAGTAAATCCGGACAACGCTTGCCCCATACGTATTACCGCGGCTGCTGGCACGTATTTAGCCGGGGCTTCCTCTGGAGGTACCGTCAATTCCACGGGCTATTAACCCGTAGAGCCTTCTTCCCTCCTGACAGAGCTTTACAACCCGAAGGTCTTCTTCGCTCACGCGGCGTCGCGTCATCAGGCTTTCGCCCATTGTGAACTATTCCCGCCTGCGCCTCCCATAGGGGACTGGCCCTTGTCTCAGTGCCAGTGTGGCCGTACACCCTCTCAGGCCGGCTACCCATCGTGGCCTTGGTGAGCCGTTACCTCACCAACTAGCTAATGGGACGCGGGCCGATCCCAACCCGGCAGCATAGAAGAGGCCACCTTTAGCGAGCGACCAACCGGTCGTTCGCCACATTCGGTATTAGCCCTCGTTTCCGAGGGTTATTCCCAGGATCAGGGTACGTTACCCACGCGTTACTCACCCGTTTGCCACTCTACTAGGCTCCCGAAGGAGCCGTTCGCGTTCGACTTGCATAAGCTTAGGCACGCCGCCAGCGTTCGTCCTGAGCCAGGATCAAACTCTCCGAAGTGAAAAAGAAAAGGCTCGAGAGCCTTTGTTGAAACGGAGTGTTGGACGAGTTCGACGTGGAACGTCTCGCTCATCCTGGCACATTCCAGGCTGATTCTCTCGCGTTTTGAACGGGTTGGCTTTCGGAAGCGGCTTGGACGTACGATCTCGAAGCGAGTCGCCCGTCAAGCGCCTCTTACTTGCCCCTTCCAGCTTTCAAAGAACCTGGCACCGTCTACGGGGATGTCGGGAGTTGGCGGCCGTGTCGGTCAGCGGAGGGTCTGGTTCAGCGTTTCCCTCGTGCCGCGGCGAATATAGAGGGGCCCGAACAGCAGGCCCTTCGAGTCTCCGTGGCGAGACTGTCGGCCGTTCTCCCGAGGCGCCACTTTCGCCCCGTGTCCACCGGTTGCTTACTGTGGTGGTTCTCTTTGAGCCCGTTACCGGAGGCGGTCGTGCGGGAAGGTTCTTGCGGTCCCGCGCCCGTCTTCCGAACTGTGGCTCCCCGGTGGGGTTGGGTTGGGGTGCTGCGATCCGTTCAAGTGCTACCAGACCGTTTTACCCGGCCCCCTGTTTCGCCCCTTGCTGCTGGGGCGGGAAGTAATGTACTACAAGTACGGTGGGCTGTCAAGGGTCAAGTGGTTTTTCTTGGCTGTTTTTTCCGGGGGAGAAATCGTCCGTATGGTCCGTATGGTCCGTATGGTCTGGCCCGTTTGTGACCCTAATGTGACCCGGATGTAATGCATCTGGTACATCCGGATCGATCAGGCGATTGCCCCTCGGCGGCCTTGACGCCCAGCCGAGCTTCCCGGCCGGCGGAGTGCTTTCCCGCGCGACGGGAGTGGTAAGGTATCACAGTCGGGCGGGGGCTGTCAACATTAAAACGCGTTTTTCTTTCGGGTACCGTTGAGGCATACTGGATGGGTTGGTTAACCGTGCTTGTGCGACGCTACCCAACCCCCAAGGAGGACCATGAAGAAGCTCTTGACGGCGCTGCTGCTGTTACTCGTCCTGCTGCTGCCGACGGCTTGCGAAGACGAGGAAACGGCCGGAGAGGCCGCGGATACCGAAGAGGCCGAAGAGGACGTCGAGAATGGCGGCGAGGAAAACGCCGTCGCGGAGGACGAGGCGCCCTTCGCCGTCGGCGACACGGTCTGGGCGACCTACTACAATCCGGAGCAGGTCAGTGCCCTGACCTGGGAGAAGACGGAGGTGCTCGAGGTCGGCGAGGAGACGGTGACCGTCGAGTTCGGCGGCTTCCTCAACGAGGGCGAGACCGATGAGCGGGCCTTCGAGTGGGTCTACCCCTACGTCGAGGCCTGGTCGCCCGACGAGGTCGAGGTCGGCACGACGGTGGTCGTCAACCCCGAGGGCTTCAGCGACGATGTCAACTACCCGGGCGAGGTGACCGCCATCGAGGACGGGATGTACACCGTGGCCTGGGAGACCGACGGTGCGCCGCGGGATGCCGAGTTCACCCTGGAGGAGCTGCACTAGGGCGACCGTGAGCGTTTCATCGTCAATGCGTGAAGCGACGACGGATCCCGCCGGGGTCCGTCGTCACTGTGTCCCGGCCGTTCGGCCGCCGCTAGGGCGCCGGTATCACGGCCTTGATCCGGCCCCAACTGGCGGGGAGGACGGCCTGGGGGGAGAACTCGATCGTCAGCCGGGGCTGGTTTTCGGTTCGTTGAGAGGAGTAGGCATAGATGAGCCCGGCGCTTCCCGTCGGCTCGAGGTAGACGGCGAAGCCGTAGTTGGGCTGGTCGCCCTCGTACCAGGCGGCGACGAAGTCGGTGACCTCGACGGGGTCCCACCAACTGTCGGCCTGGGGATCGGCCGCGGCCTGGAAGGTGTCGTCGTAGGCGGGTCGGGTGTTCCAGGTCACCGTCTCCTCGTCCCAGGGCTCACTTACCAGCTCCAGCAGCACCGGCGCGGGCTCGTTGACCGTGGTCAGGTAGAGCTCCAACCAGGCGGAGCGGACGGCGCCGCCGGCGGGCAGTGCGGAGAGGTCGAAGGCCAGCAGGGTGACGTCCTCGCACTGCGTCGTCGAGGAGACGTACATCCCGGCCTCGTTGCCGTAGTTGTCGTCGGGGGTGGCGCGATAGACGTAGGTGTCGAGTCCGTCCTCGCCGTCGGGCTGCAGGACGATGGTTTCGACGGCCCACAGGGGCAGGGCGAGCAACAACAGCGGGATTACCATTCTACTCATGCTATTGCCTCCTGGTCGGTTGTTCATCTCGGGGTCGGACGCGGAGCGGTTCAACCCATTCAACGCCGGCTGAACCGCGCTGAGCGCCGGGGGCTCATCGAAGCCGGTCGCCCCCGGTTGCCATGGACCCGGGCCGCTCAGTAAAGAACATGAGGCAGCATGTAACGTGTTCGGAGCAAATCAGACTAACCATGAACGGTTAACCCGGTCTTCTCCGCCCAGCGGTGATGCTCCGTTGAAAAACCAGATACTCGCTTGATAGGCCCTTAATGCTAATTATGGGATTATCACCTGATTATCAACAAGCGCGAAGTCTGCTCCCGAGGTAGTTTAGCGCGTTTTCGGCGTCTCGATGGTTGAAGCTGAATTCCATTTCAAGGATAAAGAGTCTGGAGTTGCGCTTGAAACATCAGTGGTCGGCTTTTAGCCGTCGTTTGGCGTAGCCCCGGAAGTTCTCGAGGCCGTTGATATGTGTCCGTCCA
>WJLX01000094.1 GCA_014728225.1 Candidatus Coatesbacteria bacterium
GCCGGAACCGGCACGGTTTTTGCATCTCGGCGACCGTTGGAGCGAGGATAACGGTTCGCCTCCGCAAAAACCGTGCCGGTTCCGGCGGGCGTTGGTGGCTTTCCGGCGGCTGTTTTTCGCGGGGTTCGCCGGGTTGTCGCCGGGGGTAAAGACAAACGGACCGCCTGAGCGGTCCGTTTGCGGGGTCGGGGTTGTGGTTAGTAACCCGGTGGGGGCGGGGGCACGGGCAGGTCACCGTCGTCTCCTCCGCCACCTCCGCTTCCGCCGCCGTCATCGTCGCCGGCGAGGATGACGCCGCCGGTGACACCACCGGCGACGACGACGCCGACGATGGTCCAAATCCACCAGCTGGAGGAACCGGCGACGACACCACCGGTGGTCGCTCCGGCGCCCGCCCCGGCGCCCGCTCCGGCGCCGGCCGCGCCGATTTCCATGAAGGGGCCGGCCAGGGTCTCCAGGGCGGAGAGCTCGGCGGCGGTCAGGGCGATGGGAGCGCTGGGCGCGGCGCCGGGCAGGACGGAGCATTTCATCCCGTCGGTGACGACCACTTCACCGGGGGCCGCCGGCGAGGTGGTGACTACTTCACCGTTGAGCACCTGGATGGTGCTGGCGCCGTCGGCCTCGGCGACTTCGGTGAGGAAGATGGTGCCGCGGACGGAGGCCGTCGCCGTCGGTGTGCTGACGCGATAGCCGTAATCGTCGTCATCGGAGCGGTTGATAGCCGAGAGGACGGAGCCGTACCAGGTGGTCAGATCGGTGCGCCGCACGTCGACGGAGCCGATGGTCACCCGGGTGCTGGGGCCGAAGCGGATCATCGAGCCGTTGGCGAGTTCGATCTGCAGGCTGGAGTTGCGCGTGACCTCGACGGTGTCGCCGGCGTAGAGCTGATCGTCGGTGCTCAGGCGCTCCCGGGTAGTGGTGCCGGAGTGGATGACCTGGACCACGCCGGTGACCTGTTCGACGCGGGCGGCCACCCCGGCGGCCAGGGCGATGTGGGCCAACATCGGGGAGAGGATCAGCAGCAGGACCAGGGGCCAGGAGAGCAGACGGCAATATTTGAGCATCGGCCACCTCGTGAGAGCGCTCTATCAGAACGGGGTTGGAGGGCTCGGATGTTCTGCGCCGTTGAGCCGCATACGTAAGGCTATCCAACATGCTTCAACGCTGTCAGTATAGCAGCTTTCGGGCGTGCCGACCGTTAGCCGGGTCACACCGTGGCGTCGGACAGCAGCATCGCCGCGGCGCGGACGAATTTCTTCAGCTTCAGTTTGGCCATTCCCACCGAGCTGTCCTGCTCCAGCAGCAGCACGGTGTGGAAGTGCAGCTTACCGTCCTCGGCGACGACGGCCGAGGAGCCCTCATTGTAGCTGTAGAGGAGGATGTTGACTTGGTCGGTTTGGATCTGGCTGAAGCGACCCCGGCCGAGTTCGAGGCGCTCCAGCAGCGCCACGGCGTCGATGAACAGGCCGTTGAGTTCCGGGCCGACGCGATCGACGAGGAGACCGAACAGGCAGTGGCTGACGATCAGGCGGCCGTCGGGCGCGAAAACCCCGGCCCCGAGGAAGCCGGAGAGGTCGTTGAAGCCGCGGATCAGCTCTTCGAGGGAGGAGATGACGAGCTGTTTGGATTTGCTGCTCACGAAGCTCCAGTCCGCTGCGGCTCAGAGCAGGTCGAAGCGCTGACCCTCGGCTACGGCGACTGTTTCCGGAAAAACCTCCCGGGCCGTGGCCTCCAGCTCGCGGATACGTTCGTCGCTGTGTCGGGGATCGTGATGGATCAAGCCCAGGCGTTTGACTCCGGCCCGCTGGGCCACCTCGGCGGCCATCAGCGGAGTGGAGTGACCGAAGCCCTGGAAGGTGCCCCGGTTGTAATCCTCGTCGTCGTACTGGGCGTCGTGGGACAGCAGATCGGCGTTTTTGGCGAACTTGATCAAGCGGGCGTCGCCGCCGCGGTAGCCCTCGGTGTCGGTGCCGTGGACGAAGGTGCGCCCGCGGTAGACGAACTTGTAGATGATGCAGCCGCCCTGGGGGTGGGCGTAAGTGCGATAGTTGTAGACCTTGAGGGCGTCCTCGGGCAGATCCGCGGGCAGATCGTTCTTGTGGAAGACCCTGGGTTCCGCCCCGGGTTCGTCGAAGACCAGCACGTCGGTGTCGGCGATGTTGCGGATGACCTTCATCGAGCCCATGTCGTCGAGCTGAACGGGGAAGAAGGGCGGCAGCATGGACATCGACATGATCTCTTCCAGGTCGTGGGCGAACATGCGCGGGCCGTAGATGTAGACCGTGGTGGAGATGCTGAAGGCCGGGGGAAAGAAGCCGAAGCCCAGGGTGTGGTCGTGGTGGGTGTGGGTCATCAGCATGTTGATGACCAAGCCGTTGCGGCGTTCGCTCTTGGGCTTGGCCAGATAGTCGGAGTAGATTTCCTGACCCAGCTTGATGATACCCGTACCGGCGTCGACGATTACCAGATGATCGCCGGCGCGGACCTCGACGCAGGAGGTGTTGCCGCCGTAGGTCAGTTTGTCGGCGTCCGCGACCGGATAGCTGCCGCGCACACCCCAGAATTTTACATAATACTGATCGGCTGCCATTGACACCGCCTTGCCTGATCTGTGACGGGCAACCAGCATATACGTCACCCGTTCCCGAACCGCAGAGCTTCGACTGAGTTAAGTATAGCAGGGCGCGTTACTCGATTGCAATATGGGAAAAGGCTTGTTTAGCGCAGAAGCCTTGGCTATACTAAACACGGTAAAGTGAGCCGCGATTTACCGACACGCGCGATTTACCGACACGGTTGATGGGAGGACGCAAATGGCTAAGCGCAAGCGTCGGGCACGTTACAAACGCGGGCTGCTGGCCGGGATCATCGCCGGTGCCGTGATGGCTGTCGGCTACATGGTCGTCGACTGGGTAGCCCCCGCCGCCGCCACGACCATGGTGGCCGTCGAGCAGGCCCCCGAGGACACCGCCGAGGGGGAGGCGACCGCAGCAGACGGCGACACCCAGGTCGCCGAGCGCCCGACCGTGGCCTTCCGTAAGCTGGGCTTCATCTACTACCTGGCCCGTTTCGGCGTCGGCTTCATCATCGGCCTGGTCTGGGGATTGTTCTACGCCGCCGTCGAGCAGCACGTCTGGGGGGTAGGCTTCCTCAAAGGCATTGTCTTCGGCGCCGCCGTCTGGCTCCTCGGCGGCCTGCCCGAGGCCCTCAACAAGTACCTGACCTACGAGTTCGGCGGCCTGGCGGGGCTGTGGGCCTTCGGCGGCCTGTTGGTCAGCATCCTCGGCGGGGTGACCGTCAGCCTGGTCTACGGCCGCGTGGACTACGACGACCGCAAGCGCGAACCCGTTCGCGTCAGGGCCAGCATCTCCGGCGGCGAGACCGGCCCCGACGACGAAGAGGCCGACGAGAACCGCGAGGCCCTGCCCCCGGGGGACGGCGGCGCCCGCTTGTAACCCCCCGTTCAGTGATCAACCGCCGCTTAACCAACGGCCCGGGTCGCCCCGGGCCGTTTTCTTACAGCCTTCGTCCACGCGACGTCAGGCCACCCCGCTTCGGCGGCGGCCGGCCAGCAGATCGGCGATCTCGACGGGCACGGCGGCGCGCTCGCGCCAGTAGTAGACCCGTTCGAATCCGGCGGCCCGCAGCAACTCCAGGCCCCGCCGGATCAACAACGGCCCGAAGCGGTTGATGCCGTGGGCGTCGGTGCAGACGGTCACCAGCTCGACCCCTTCCTCGCGGGCCAGCTTGAGACCCTCCAGGTTGGGGTAGGGTTCGGCCGGGGCCTGGCCCCAGCCGGCGACGTTGAGCTCGAAACCCGTGCCCGTCAAGCGACAGGCGCGGAAGACCGCCCGCAGCTCCTCCTCCCAACGCCGGGTCTGGAAGGAGCCGTAGAACAGCACGCCGTAGCGCTTGCAGATGTCGGGGTGGCCGAGGGCCTGGAACAGACCGCTCTGAGCGGCACCGTAAAGATGCTCGAAGTAGCGGCCGTAAGCCTCCTGCTCCGTCGTGGCGGCGAAGTACTCCAGGGCGCCGGAACGCGAGGTCAGATTGGCCTCGAGATCGTCGATGACGTGGACGCTGCCCAAGGCGTAATCGAAGGGCACCTCGTCGAGGTAGGCGGCGATCTCCTCCTCGCGGCTGGGGTAGTAGGTCAACTCGGCGCCGCGACCGATGAAGGTTCGCGGGGCCAACCGGCGCGCCTCGGCGAGGGCCGCCGCGTGCCCCGCCGCGTCGTAGTAGCCGCAGGACTTGTCCGCCGGATCCAGGTCCAGGTGTTCGGTGAACTCCAGGGCGATGTAATCGTGGAGACCGGCCAGGCGGGCGTAGTCGGCGGGCTCGGCCCGGGAATCGATCGAAAAGCGGCTGTGCAGGTGGGTGTCGAGCAAGCTTCTTCCCCGGTTGTTGTCCAGCGTTCGACGGTCTCGCAGCTTCTGCAGGAGACGTCGGTATCTTTGACGCTTCACGGGGCCAATGATAGAATACTCGGGCGGTTATTCGTAGCGCGACCCCGAAAAAACAGCCCCGCGAAACCGGACGCTCGGTCAACCAACGGCCGCCTGAACCGGCACGGTTTTTGCATCTCGGCGACCGCTGAAACGAGGATACCGGTGCGCCTCCGCAAAAACCGTGCCGGTTCAGGCGGCGCCGGGAAGGGCGTTAGGGGCGACAATGCTGGGGGGCTGTTTTTTCGGGGTCGCGCGGGACCGATTCGTCTTGAACTACGGCCGGAGGCGTGCGGATGGATCCCTGGGTCTGGGTGGTGTTGGGACTGCTGGCGCTGGCCTTTCTGCTCGGCGGTTATTTCCGGCGGCGCCGTGGCGGGGGATCGGAAGATAAGCCTTCGCCGCGGCGCGCGACGTTGACCGGCGTTCCGGTCGACGGACCGCCGGCGGAGAGCGAACTCAACCGGACGGCGTTGTTCGGGGAGGTCGTCGGGATCGGACGCACTCTGGACGCTCATCTGGCGCCGCTGGCCGACGCCCTGGGCGAGATCGGTGGGGACGATGTGGGCGGCTTGACCGGGGAGAGGCTCGACGAGCTGCTGCGAGCGGCCCGGCAGGCCGTGATCGACACCCTCGGCGCCGTCAATCGTCTGTTGCGGCGTCTGGATCCCGAGTCGTCGGCGTCCGCACGTACGGATACAGCGATCCGCTCGGGGAACGGCTTCGCTTTGTCGTTGGCGGATCCGGTTGTGCGGGGGGAATTGGAGAATGGATTGAACTCCCTGACGGCGGCCCTGGGGAGCTTCGATGAGGCCGAACGGGCCTTCTGGTTATCCTTCCGGAGCGCCGACGAGGCTGAGCAGCGTCGGCGGGCCCTGACCGCGGGGCGGCGGATGTCGTCCGTCCTGGAGGAGTTGCTGGAAGGTATCGACGAAATGGAAAGCTGGCTGCGGAATCGAGGTGCCGATGGATAACGATAAACGAATGGAAATGATCAAGGACGATTTCAAGGTGCTGGCCGTGGTGCTGCAGCGGGCCGGTCGAGCCTCGATCTGGGACGAGGCCAAGTATCACCTGCGCGAGGCCGCCGAGGTCGTCGCCCGCTTGAGCGCGAAAATCTAGGACGGCTCAGGGGCGGTAACCATTTCGGTCCTGCTGGTATGTTGCTGGTACCGTTGGCGGTCGTACCGCTGGTTGCCGGATAATTTCCCCCTTGCCAACTCGGAAATATGCCACTATAATGGATGATGCATCTACCATTGAGCTGCCCGCGAATTATGGAAGATTGCCAGAGTCCGGCTCTTCGACCGCTGCCGGACCCCATTTCGCGCCTTGCTCATCTTTCCGACCGCCCCTGACTGGAGGCATTATGCGCCGCTTGTTAACGACCCTGCTCCTCGTCGGCTTGTTGCTGCTGCCCGCCGCGGCGAGCGAGCAGATGACCCACGAGGCGATCATGGCCGATTACGAGGTCGGCAATATCAGCCGTTACGAGGAGCTGCTGAACCTGACCAGGATGCTCAAGGCCCCCGGCGAGCTGCCGGAGCGCTACCGGGTCTACGCGAACGACGAGCTCCGCGTCTCGGGTACGCCGATCGTCCTCTACGTGCGCGAGCATCTGGACGAGCTGCCCTACGAGCAGGCCGATTACATTGAGGAGCTGTTGTTGGCGCGGCCCTCGAGCGTCGGCTTCGTCGAATCCAGCATGTATCCGGTGCGGATGCACTACTACGACAACTCGCAGATCTCCGACGCCCAGGACCTGCTGAGTTACATCGAGCACTCCTGGAGCATCGAGACCAGCGACGGCGGTAATCCCGACCGGATGTGGCCGCCGCCGCCCGACTACGGCTACGACTACAGCGACGACTACGACTTCTACTTCGAGAACATCGGCGGCAGCGTGATGGGCTACGCCGCCCCCGAGCGTCGCTACACGCCTTACTCCGACCGATACGCCTACACCAGTTACATCGCCATCGACGTCGGCATGACCGAAAGCTACAACAAGTCCACCGCCTGCCACGAGCTGGCCCATGCCGTGCAGTTCGGCACGGACTTCGCCGACACGCGGCTCCACGAGACCGGCGCCGTCTACCACGAGGACGTGGTCTATCCCGGCCAGGGTCACGACTACAGCATGGTCGGCACCTTCCAGCGCGAACCCTGGAAGAGCATCATCACTTCGGGCGGGGACATCTGGGAGTACGGTAGCTGGATCTGGTACAAGTTCCTCGAGGTCCGGCATTTCGATCCCGACGGCGTCTGGTACGATCAGATGTACAAGGACGCCATCCAACCCACGGGAACCAACGACCCCAGCATCTTCGAGAGCCTCGACGACATGCTGGTCGCCAAGGGCTTCGACATCCGTCACGCCTTCACCGAATTCAGTGTCTGGCGCCTGTTCACCAGCATCTACCACGACAACTTCCACTGGCCCGTCAAGATCAACGCCGCCCTGAACATCGATCCGGCCAACCGTCACCCCGTCCAGTGCTACCCCCTGACCGACGGCTCCGTGGTCAGCGGCAAAGAACCGCAGAAGATGGGCATGAACGCCGTCCTCTTCGGCACCAACAACGATCACGAGATGTTCAACATCACCTTCGACGGCAAGGACGATAAGGAGTACGACGTCCGGATCATCGGCTACCGTGACGGCGTCGACGTCGAGAGCGATGTCTGGACGATGGACGTCGATAACGAGGACTCCTACGGCTCGATCACCATCCCCGACTGGTCGCCCTACGACTTCATCTTCATGATCGTCGTCTTCTACAACGACGGCAACCTGGATCCGGACGATCCGGACACGGGCTACTGGATGGGCAAAGGCACCTACACCTACACCGCCCGGATCACCGAGATGGATAGCGGGATCACCGACTTCAGCGGCGCGGCCCGTGACGAGGGCGTCCTGCTGAGCTGGACCCCGACTGACGACGGCCGCGGCTTCAACGTTTACCGCGACGGGGAGCGTCTCAACAGCCGACCCCTGGAAGCCGACACCGCCAACTATCTCGATCGCGACGCCGCCGGCGGCAGCTACACCCTCGGCGCCCTGACCGTCGACGGTCAGGAGGTCGTCTACGGACCCGTCGAGGTCGAGCCGAGCTACTCCGGCCGTGCGCTGAGCCTGGAGCAGAACTACCCCAACCCCGTTCAGGGCTCCACCACCATCAGCTTCGAGCTGCCCGAGCCCGACCGGGTGAGTGTCGCCGTCTACGATATCTCCGGCCGCCTGGTCTCCCTGCTGGCCGACGAGGAGTTCTCCGCCGGTCGCCACGAGTTGTACTGGGACGCTCAGAGCCGTCCCGCCGGCGTTTACCTCTACCGGCTGGAGACGGAGAACCAGAGCCTGACCCGACGCCTGGTCATCGACCGTTAAGCCGGTCAGGTTGTTGATGCGCTGCAACAACCGGGAAGCCCGTCGGCTTCCCGGTTTTCTTAATGGCGTCGTTCGGGCGGCCGGTTGTTCACCTCGCCGCCGCGCTGTGGTATCGTTAGACTAGAGTGTCACCGAGCTGATCACGAGCTGATCGATAGTGAGGAACGGGTGAGACCACTATTCCGCGTCGCAACGACCTGCCTGTTGCTGGCCTGCCTCAGTCCCGCCGTCGGTGGCGAGATCTACTATCGCACCCTGGCCCAGACCAACACGCGGCCGTTGGGGATGGCCGGCGCTTTCACCGCCGTGCCCTGCGAGTTCGAGGCCGCCCTCTACAACCCGGCGACCTTCGTCCACGGTCAGGGCTTTGGCGGGGCCCTGGATCTGGGCCTGACCGGCTATTGGCTGTTTCGCGGCTTCGACGAGGAGGCGCGGCTGGAGGATGTCGAGCTCGGTGGTTCACCGGATTCGGACTACCTCAGCCTGGCCCTGTCGACCCTGGTGGGCTTCAAGTCCCTGTCGTACACGGCGGGCGGTTTCAGCGCCTTCATCAACCTCTGGGAGGCCGCCCTCCACCCGCCGGCGAGTTACGCCGACCCCCATTTCTTCCACGTCCGCGGCCTGTGGGCCAACCGCAGCAACACCCTGGGCGTCAACTACCGCTTCCGCGAAGCCGGGGTGGCCCTGGGGGCCTCGGCCAGCTACTACACCCGGGAGCTACCCGTCGAGGACGGCATCGAACCCGGGGGAGAGGAGCTCGAGCGCCGCAGCGGTTACGGCTTCACCTTTGGCGCCCTGTGGGAGTTCCAGCCTAGCTTTTTCGCGGGTGCGACCTTCGTCGAGCTGCCCGAGGGGCTTGGGGAGGCCCGCGCCGGGCTCGAGGGCCTGGGCGACGAGACGATCAACCTCGGCCTGAGCTGGCGGCTGCGTCCCGACGCGATTGTGGCCCTCGACGTGCGCAACCTGGTCAACGCCGGTTCCGCCGCCTTCCGTGAGCTGCGCCTGGGCGTCGACCAGCGCCTGCTCAACCACGTCACCTTCCGCGGCGGCTACGCCTACACCGCCGAGGAGGAGCACCTCTGGAGCCTGGGGCTGGGTATCGGCGACGGCCGTTTGGGGGCGGCCGGAAGCATCCCCACCAACCTCGTCCAGTCCAACTACGTCCTCAACTACGCCTTCGTCAAGAACCAGACGACCCTGGACGCCTACCACCTGATGAGCTTCATCGTCACCTTCTAGTAAAGCCGGGCCGGCCGTCGATGGTCTGTCGGGCGGCTCGGCGCCGGCCCGTCACGCTTCTTGCATCCGCCCCGGACCGTCTGCGGTCCGGGGCGGCAAGAAGGCGCGCCGGGCCTCGAGGGTTCCTTGCCGCCGCCGCGCAGTCCTGGTCCGCCGCTGGAATGTGTTACAATTAGCTTTCGAGTAGCGACATCCCGCCCGGGAGGTGAGGGGCGTGAAGAGCAGGAGCGTTTTGTTCGGCGTCGTCGCCGTGTTGCTGGCCGCCGGTTGCGCCCAGGTCGAGTTCAACCTGGAGCTGGTCGACACCAAGACGATGATGGAGAACCAGATCATCGGCTCCTACGAGGAGCTGGGCGAGGATGTCTGGCTGGTCTCCAACGTGCGTTCCGGCGAGGAATTGCCGCCGCTGGAGGAGCTGGCCGAGACCGATCCGGAGCGGGCCCGGGCGTTGACGGCCTACGCCGATTCCCTCTTCCTGGATGAGGAGCTGCGTCGGCTCAAGGCCGCCGGTCTGGTCGGCGAGACCGCCGAGGGCTATCTGGCGCTCACCCCCCTGGGGGTCGACGACCCCTTCACCGCCGAGTTGGTGGAGCGCGAGAACGCCAACCGGCGGATCATCTTCGAGCGCCTGGCCGCCGTCACCGCGGAGCTGAGCGCGCCCGACCCCGTGGCCGAGGTCGCCCGCACCTACGGCCGCCTGTTCACCGAGCGCCGCCTGCCCGGCTACTGGTACCGCGACGCGGCGGGCGGTTGGCACGTCGCCGATTGAGGACCCAACCGGGAGCATCGTGAGCAAGAAGAAAAAAAACAAGAAACCCCGCTTCACCGCCAAACGCGAAGGCGTGGCCTTCCGTCGTCACGAGTTCCAGAAGCTGCGCCGCCGGGCCGAGGAGTCGGTGCGGACCCTGGAGCGGCGCAGCCCCGACGTCGCCGAGGAGTTCAAGAAGAATCCCGAGAAACTGATCGAGGCCTTCGGCGAGCTGCTGACGGCGACGGATTGGCGCACGGTCCGTCTGGATCCCCGCGTCATCGCCAACTACGTCGGCCGCGAGCCCCTGCCGGAGCAGGGCGGTGACAAGGAGCTGGCCGCCTACGTCGACGAATGTCTGGACAAGATCATCGACGAGGGCGCCCGGGCCTGGTTGACGACCATCGGTCTCGGCGTGCAGACGGATCTCGTCGAGCGGGAGCGCGACCGGCTGGCTTGGGCCAACCTGTTCCTGCTCAACATGCTGGGCAACCGGGAGGCCCAGCCCCACACCATTCCCCTGCTGCACAATCTCTTCTGGGCCAGCTACAATGACTATCTCTTCCAGCGCAACATCCAGGCCTTCATCGGTCGGGTGCTCAACCCGGATCTGTTGACCGAGCCGGCCTACGCCGAGGCCCTGGCCGCCGACTGGGAGGAAGGCGGCTTGAACCTCGAGGCCCTGGCGGAGCGTCTCGGAGAGCCGGCCGACGAGCTGGCCGCCCGTCTGGCCGAGACCGGCCGCCTGGTCGTGCTGACCGAGGACGACCTGGCGCCCCACTTCGCCGACGGCAAGATGGTCACCAACGTCCAGGACGAGCTGCTGCGCCAGGCCCACGACATTCTGCGCGCCGCCCAGGATAACCGTGCGCGACCTGAAGAAATCGACGCCGCCGCCGCCGGTCTGGTGCGGGAGACTGCCGCCCGCCACGCCGAGGTCTTCCGCGGCGCCGCGGAGCTGGAGGCCCTCGAGGGAACCCTGCGGGAGCTGGCCGGCTCCGAGCGCGGCGAGTTGATCACCAGCCTGGCCGCCCGGGCCGCCGCGGCGATGACCCAACTGCCGCCGCGGCTCAATCCCCTGTTCGACGCCCTGTTCTTCGCCGGCGTCCGGCGCGCCGCCGCCGCCGAGTACGAGGAGGCCGTCGCCCAGGCCAAGGCCGAGACGGTAACAGCCGACGATGAACCCCGGCGGATCATAACCCCGGAAGAGGCCCGCCGCGAGGAAGACGCCGGGAACTGAAAACGCTTCGAGCCAACCGCAGCGGAGGGTGAGTCATGGAACGTCGTATCGTCAACACCGACCGGGCGCCGGCCGCCGTCGGCCCCTACAGCCAGGCCGTCGTAGCCGGCGGGCTGGTCTTCACCGCCGGACAGATACCCGTGGATCCGGCAACGGGTGAGCTGATCGACGAGATCCGGGCCGCCACCCGCCGGGTGCTCGAGAACCTGGACGCCGTGCTGCGCGCCGCCGGCAGCTCCCTGGAGCAAGCCGTCAAGCTGACCGTCTTCATGACCGACCTCGGTCAGTTCGCCGCCATGAACGAGGTCTACGCCGAGTTCTTCCCGGAAACCCACCCGGCGCGCTCCGCCGTCGAGGTGGCCCGCTTGCCCAAGAACGCCGTCATCGAGGCCGAGGCCGTCGCCGTCCGGCCCGCCGACGCTTGACACCCCAGCGAAACAGCGGCTAAAATCCCTTCATATTAACCCGGTTACCCGCCACAGCGATAAACATTCGACCGGCCCGCCGTCCGCACCCCTTGAGTGAGGTTTCCATGAAGCGCCATGCCCGCCGTTTGCTCCCCCTGATCGTCCCGGCCGTTCTCGCCGGTTGCCTGGTCGCCGGTTGCACCGACCTGCCCATCAACGAATACGGCGACACCCCCACCGACGCGGGATTGAAGATCATGGCCCTCGAACAGGCCGCCGAGGAGATCGCCGAGTTGGACGTGCTGCGACCGGGGATGATCTCCCAGATCGAGGACCTGGCTGCCGGTGACGAGCACACCCTGCTCCACGACCGCTTCGAGGAGGCCCTGGTTTCCGAGCTGACCCGCCGCGGCCTCTACGCCGGTTCCCTCGGCGATGCGGGCAACGGAGATGAAAAACCGCCTCCCGAGAGCGGAGGCGGCTCCGGCAGCCTCAGCTACCGCCTCGTCGAGTGCCGGGTGATCTACAACAAGTCGGGCTCCAACGTCCAGCGCCGCGCCGTCGCCGTCGTTCACGCCCGCCTGGCCGACGCCGGGGGACGGGGTTACCTCTGGGCCGACGAGATCACCGGCGAGAGCGAAGACTTCATCAAGGTCGCCGCTGCCGAGGACCTGATCGACACCCGCTACCCCGACATCGGACCCCAACCGCCCGAAGAGGAAGACACCCCCGTACTCGAACCGATCATCGCCACCGCCGTCACCGTAGGGTTGATCCTGTTGTTCAGCTTCAACAGCCAGTAGGGCCCGTCAGGTGAGTCGGCGACGATCCGTCGCATCCTCGACCTCGAAGTCAGGCCCCCACCGGGGGCCGCTTCACTAGCCCGGCTCGACTGAACACGGCTTGGCGGCAGGCAGGCGCACCGTCGCCGAAAATCCGCCCCCGCGACCCTTGAAAAACCATCTTCCAAGAACAATCCAGCACCCCGACCCCCGCGCCGCCGGAACTGGCACGGTTTTTGCGGAGGCGCAACCTGCGGGTCGCGGTGAGGGGCGCCGAGATGCAAAAACCGTGCCAGTTCCGGCTCGCAGAAACCCGCGCCGGCTGTGGAACGGGTTTTTCAAGGGTCGCGGGTGGGATACCGTTGCGGCCGTCGCGATAACTGAATCGATATCTTACCTCCGAGCGGAAGCCTTATGAGCGAACGCGGATTATCCCGAGTGCCGGCCGCCGTCGGCCGTTGGACGGCGATGATACTCGTCGGCCTGCTGGCTTTCGCCGCCACGGCGGCGGTCATCGTCACTCTGGTGCTGCGTATCGCTTATACCAACGAGGAGCTCGAGGCGGAGCTGGCCGCGCTGATCAATGAGAGCCTGCTGGGCGAGGTGGAGTTGGGCGAGGTTTACCTTTCGCCCCTGTCCGGGGTGGTGGTTCGCGGGCTGACGGTTTATTCGAGTCCGGAGTTCGATCGGGTGCCGGCGTTGGAGCTCGACGAGTTCGTGTTGGCCTACGACCTGGGCGATCTGCTCGATGAGCGCGTGCTGGTCATCGACACGTTGGAGATCGGCGGTCTGCACGTCAACCTGGTCGAGCGTCCCGGGCTGGGCTGGAACCTGGAGCATCTGGCGCCGCCCTCCGAAGAGGAGGAGGAGGAACCCTTCACACTGGCGGACCTGCCGGTTTGTGTGCAACTCAACGGCGTCGGCATCCGTGAGCTGTCCGTTGCCGTCTCCGACGGTATCGCCGCCGAGCTGGGCGGTTTGTCCCTGGAGCTGGGCGAGCTGAACACCCATGCGGGTGGACCGCTGGAGTTGCGTTTGCACAAGGAGCCGGGTCCGGTGAGCCTGCGCCTGGGTCCCGCGGCCGAGCCGCAACTGGCCGCCGAGCTGGACAGCCTGGCCTTCAACCTCGATCTGACGGCCGCCGCCGAGAACAGCGAGCCCCGCCTCGAGGGTGACCTGTATCTGAGCGCCGCGGGCCTCGAGGTCGGCGCCCCCATGGAGCTGGCCCCCGCCGGCGCCCTCGTCCTCGATACGAGTCTGGAGATAGATTTCGCGGACGGTCGGATCGATCTCGACGTTCGCCGCCTGTCCCTGGGTGATTATTTCGGCCTGGGCCTGCGCACCGTCGTCGCCGTGGGGGCGGACCCCGGCGTTCGTCTGGCCCTGCGCGAGCTGCATCTCGAGGTTGCCCCGCTGCTCGAGGACTTCGGCGCCTTGCTGCCGCCCCTGGCGGCCGACGGCGCCGTCGACGCCGAACTGGTCACCCGGCTGGACCCCGACGGCTTCGGTGGATACGCCATCGACCTCGAGGGTGGCGTCGTCGTCAGCGAACTGTCCGCCGTCCTGCCCACCGCCGACGGCGCCGCCCGGATCGACGGTCTCGACGGCTCGCTGGACTTCAGCGGCTCGACGACCTTGGCCGAGCTGCAGCCCGAGCTGACCGTCGACGGCGATTTCCGCCTCCTTGCCGCCTCCCAGGGTCCGTACAGCGTCAGCGGGTTGCGCCTGACCCTGGCCGGCGGCGTGGCGGCCTCGGGTCCCCGGCTGAGCGGTCTGGCCGTCGGCCTGGAAACCGAGACCATCGCCGGGGAGCTCGACGGCGCGCCGGTGGCTCTGGGAGGTCTGCAACTGGGGGCCGTCGTCGATGCCGATGTGGCGGCGGGAAACTTCAACGTCCGTACTCTGACGCTGCGCCTGGGCGACGCCCTGAGCTGGGACGGCTACGCCGAGGTGTCCGGCTACGGCCGCAACGGTGTCCGGGTGGGCTTCGCCCCGTTGACGACGCGGCCCGAGGACCTGTTGGCCCTGGTGCCGCCGACCGTCCTCGACCCCGGCGATCTCTACCCCTACGGCGGCGTGCGCCTGGAGGGCGAGGTCCAACTCGCTCCGGGGGCGCTGGAGCTGGCCGCCGAGCCGCTGGCCATGCTCGAGCTGGTACGCACGGACCTCGAGCTGGAGCTGTCCCGCAGCGGCCTGGCCACCCCCTACGGCGGCGCCGACGGCGTCGACGCCCGCCTGGGGCTCGACCTCGTCGGCGGCTCCGGCGATCTGACCCTGACCGCCGGGGTGGACGAGGTCATCGCTCCCGTCGGCCAGGACCTGCGCGACATCGATCTCGACCTGGCCGCCCGTCTGGACGGCTTGCAGACCCTGGAACTCGAACGGCTGACCGTCGACGTCGCCTCGCTGGATACCAGCCTGGCCGTCAACGGCGGTGTCAGCGATCTCCTCGGCGCGCCCCAATTGGCCCTACGGCTCCAGGCCCGCGCCGGTCGCATCGGCGAGGAGCTCAAGATCAACACCGGGGCCATGCGGATCCGCGGACAGGTGGGCCTGGAGCTCGAGGCCGCCGGCCCCCTGACCGGTTCCCGTCCACTGCGCGTCAAGGGCCGGGTGCGCTTCCACCAGCTCGAGGTCTCCCAGGGGGCGGCCCTGTCCGTCAACGGCCTGGAGGGCGAGCTGCCCATCGACCAGGCCGTCAATATCCAGCAGCCCCTGCCCCTGCCCGGCAAGCGCCTCGGCGAGGTCAGTCCCTACGTCGAGCGGCGCTACGACCTGCTGGCCCCCTTCACCCCCCAGCCCAACCTGACTATCGAGTCCGTCAAGTTTGGCGATCAGCACCTCGACGACCTGGCTCTGCGCTGGGAGCTTTCCGGCGGGGCCCTGCACATCTGGCGGCTGGCCCTGACCACCCTGGGCGGCGAGATTCGCGGCGACGTCCACCTGCGTCTGGACACCGCCGAACCGACCTACAAGACCCGGCTGGTCTTCGGCGGCGTCAACGTCGGCAAGCTGATCGAGGGACTGGTGGCCGACGAGAGCTCGGCCATCAACGGCGACCTGACCCTGGCCGGCGAGGGCTTCGACTTCCTCGGCGATTTCAACGTCGAGGGCTCGGTCAACCTGACCAAGATCGGCTCCGAGGTCGTCGACCGCATGCTGCAGTTCCTCGACCCCGAGGGCTCCAACCCCTCGATCACCTCGGTGCGCGGCCTGCTCAACCGCGTCGGCCGCCAACCCAAGCTGGTCAAGATGGACCTGCGCAACCAGAAGCTGACCCTCGAGCTGCAGATCGAATCGACCGGCTTCAGCCTGCTGTCGCTGTTCGCCTCCTTCGTCGACATCAGCCAGATCATCATCCCGCGGATCCCCGTCGGCGGCATCCTGGAGCGCATCGCCGCCGATCTCGAGCGCCGGGGCGTCGATACTGGATCCTAGGCCCGGGCGTCGACGGCGGTAGAGGCCCGACGGCGCTGATTGAACCCCCGCCGCGGGCTGGATTAACAATCCCGCCCCTGCATCAATGATGCCGACGGGGGCCGGCAGACTGTAGGCTGGAGAACCTGTGCTCCATCGCCAATGACCAATCAAATCAGCCTCCCACGTACGGCGGGGGGTGTGGGATGAATCCCCCGCCTCCCGCCGTTAATCACCAGCCCCGTACGGCGGGGACTGGCGTCCCCGCCGCCGTTACGGTATCACCGAACCGCGACCAATTGTTATTCGCGGCGGGGGGCAGAGCCCCCGCCCTACGTCTAGCAGGCATCCGGCGAGAGCGCCTGCATCAATAATGCCGACGGGGGCCGGCAGACTGTAGGCTGGAGAGCCTGTGCTCCATCGCCAATGACCAATCAAATCAGCCTCCCACGTACGGCGGGGGGCTTGAGATGAATCCCCCGCCTCCCGCCGTTAATCACCAGCCCCGTAGGGCGGGGACTGGCGTCCCCGCCGCCGTTACGGTATCACCGAACCACGACCAATTGTTATTCGCGGCGGGGGGCAGAGCCCCCGCCCTACGTGTAGCAGGCATCCGGCGAGAGCGCCTGCATCAATGATGCCGGCCGGTGGCCGGTAGGCACAGGCTGGAGGGCCTGTGCGCTCGAGCAAATGGTTTGTTGATACCTTCACCGCTTCACCGCGGCCGCTGGTCAGCCCGGCCGAATTGTGCTATTCTATACAACACACGACCCAGCCGCCGCAGATTGTTGCTTATTCAACGTCCTGCGGCTCGGGTAGCGCTTTCGCAGGATATGCGCTTCCCTTCCGTCACCCCTGCCGGGCCGCTTATCCACCGGCTGGGTTGGTTGGAAACAAAAATCGTGAATTCTGTTGCAGACTTGCGCATCGGGAGTGACCATGAGCACCACCGCCACGCAGACCTTCATCGACCCGCCGCTGATCCGCCGCCAACTGGCCGAGGGCGCCGCCGCCGGGCCCAAGGAAGTCGCCGCGGTTCTCGACGTCGCCGCCGAGAAAAAGGGCCTGACCCCGGAGCAGACGGCCATTCTGTTGGGCAACGACGACCCGGAGCTCTGGCGGGAGACCTTCAAGCTGGCCAAGAAGATCAAGCTGGACATCTACGGCCGGCGGATCGTCCTCTTCGCTCCGCTCTATGTGGCCAACTACTGCCAGAACGACTGTCTGTACTGCGCTTTTCGCTGCACCAACGACGACATCCAGCGCCACGCCCTCGACGACGACGAGCTGGCCGGCGAGGTCCGCGCCCTGGAAAGCGTCGGCCACAAGCGCCTGCTGATGGTCTACGGCGAGCACCCCAAGTACGGTATCGACTACATCACCCAGACCATCGCTACGGCCTACCAGACCAAGACCGCCGACGGCAAGGGCGAGATCCGCCGCATCAACATCAACGCCGCCCCGATGGACGTCGACGACTACCGCCGGCTCAAGGAGATCGGTATCGGCACCTACCAGGTCTTCCAGGAGACCTACGATCCCGAGCTCTACGCCCGCGTCCACCCACCGCGTACCCGCAAGGCCGATTTCGCCTGGCGCCTCTACAGCCTGCATCGGGCCCAGGAGGGGCTGCTGGACGACGTGGCCATCGGAGCGCTCTTCGGCCTGGGCGACTGGCGCTTCGAGGTCATGGGCCTGCTCTACCACGCCCTGGACATGGACGAGAAGTTCAACGTCGGCCCGCACACCATCAGCTTCCCGCGCCTGGAACCGGCTCACAACACCCCCTTCACCACGGAGTCGGCCCACCTGGTCTGCGACGAGGACTTCAAGAAGCTCGTCGCCGTCATCCGGCTGATGGTGCCCTACACCGGGATGATCCTGACCGCCCGGGAGAAGCCGGAGCTGCGCCGCGAGGTCCTCGAGATGGGCTGTTCCCAGATCGACGGCGGCACGCGCATCGGCATCGGCTCCTATGCCGGCGACGATGACGGCAACATCCCCGACCGCCAGCAGTTCAGCATCTACGACAACCGCAGCCTCGACGAGGTCGTCCGTGACCTGGCCGCGATGGATTACACCCCCAGTTTCTGCACCGCCTGCTACCGCGAGGCCCGTACCGGCGAGACCTTCATGGGCATCGCCAAGCACGGCGAGGTGGGTGAGATTTGCCAGATGAACGCCATCCTGACCTTCAGCGAGTTCCTGCTGGACTACGCCTCCGCCGAAACCAAGCGGGTGGGCTTCGACCTGATCAAGCGCGAGATCGCCGACCTCGACGACAAGCGGCGGCGGATGGTCGAGGCCGCGGTGAAGAAGATGACCGCCGGCGAGCGCGACCTCTACTTCTAGCCGTCGTGGGTTGTTAACCCGAGGGGCCGACCCGCTGGTCGACCCCTCGTTCGAGCGTCCGTCGCGGAGCTTGAGCTTCCGCAGGTCAAACGCTGTGAGCTGAGCGCCGTCCTGTTGAGCGAACGGCCGGGTCAAGCGACCCGGCCGTTGTTATCTTTACGGCGCAGCGCCCTAGTGCCCCGGGTGCATCGTGGCCGCCAGGACGGCCTTCTGGGCGTGCATCCGGTTCTCGGCCTGGTCGAACAGGGCGGAGTTGGCCAGCCGGCTGACCTCGTAGGTCAGCTCTTCGCCGTAGATGGCGGGCAGGCAGTGCATGATGACGGCGTCGGGTGCGGCCTTGGCGAACAGGGCCTCGTCCAGACGGAAGGGTTCGAAAACGGATTTGGACTTGGAGCCCTTCTCGCCCATCGACTCCCAGACGTCGGTGTAGACGACGTCGGCGCCCTCGACGGCCTCGGCGGGATCATGGCTGACACGCAGCACGGCGCCGTTGGCCGAACCCTTGCCGGTGGACCACTCGAGGACGTCGGCGTACTCGTCGTCGGGCTTGCCCTCGAGGATCGCCGCGGGACAACCGACGGTGACGTTGACGCCGAGCTTGAGGCCGCCGAAGATCAGGCTGCGGGCCACGTTGTTGAAGTCGCCGAGGAAGGTCAGGTTGAGGCCCTCGAACCGGCGCTTCTTCTCCCAGACCGTCAGGTAGTCGCCCAGAGCCTGGCAGGGATGAGTCCACTGGGAGAGGCCGTTGATCACCGGCACGCTGGAATACTCGCCGAGCTCGGCGACGATCTCGTGGCCGAAGACCCGGGCCATAATGCCGTCGACGAAACGCGAGGTGACGATGGCGATGTCCTCGGTGGTCTCGCGCTTGCCGAGCTTGATATCGTCGGGACCCAGGTAGATGGCCTGGCCGCCGAGCTGGGCCATCCCGACCTGGAAGCTGACCCGGGTGCGCAGCGAGGGTTTCTGGAAGACCATCGCCAGGGTCTGGCCGGCCAGCAGGGGATGGGCCTGGCCGCGCTTGTTCTCCAGCTTGAGCTGGTAACCGCTCTCGATGAGCTGGTAGAGTTCCTCGGTGTTGAGGTCCTTGAGGGTCAACAGGTTGCGTCCGCGCAGATCGACGGCCAAGGCTGCACCTCCGGTTCGTTTGTTGTTAGGTTGATTGTCCTCGGCGGCAGTATAGGTCCCCCCGGGGGAGCTGTCAAGGCGCGGCGATCGACCGGGAACGTCCTCAGACGACGATATTTTAGACCATCCCCGCCGGGTCTGCTAGAATAGTGTTGAGGGGTCGAGATTATGTCTGCAGGACGGAAAGATTTCAGCGGGCCGCGACGACGGATGGTCGAGCGCCAACTACGCCGCCGCGGTCTCGACAACGAGACGGTGCTGGCGGCGATGGGCGAGGTACCCCGGGAGGAGTTCGTCCCGCCGGCGGCGCGGGCCTCGGCCTACGCCGACGGCCCCCTGGCCATCGGCGCCGGTCAGACCATCAGCCAGCCCTACATCGTGGCCCTGATGACCAGTCTGGTCGAACCGGCGCCGGGCGGGCGCATCCTCGAGATCGGCAGCGGCTCCGGCTACCAGGCCGCCGTGCTGGCCGCTTGCGGTTGCGAGGTCTACAGCGTGGAGACCCTCGCCCGCCTGTTGGAGGGCGCCCGGGAGAACCTGGACCGCACCGGTTACTTGGAGCGCGTTCACCTGCGCCACGGCAACGGCTACGCCGGTTGGCCGGCCGCGGCGCCCTACGACGGCGCCCTGCTGACCTGCGCGCCGCCGGAGATCCCCGCGGCGATCATCGAACAGGTGGTCGAGGGCGGACCGATCGTCGGTCCCCGGGGCCGGGCCCCGCTGCAGGAACTCGTCCGCCTGCGCCGGATCGGGGATGAGGTCCGGGAGGAATACATCACCGGGGTGCTCTTCGTACCGATGGTCGACGACGGAGCGTAAGCCGCTAAGCGCGTATCCACGCTGAAGACCGTAGCCGCGCCGCGCGGATCACCCAATCGACGTCCGGGGTTTTTCATGCCAGCCACCAACCTGTTCCGCAAGATCCTGATCACCGCCGACGGCAGCGAGTATTCGATCCGCGCCGCCGACGCCGCCTTCGCCCTGGCCGCCAGTTGCGGCGCCGAGCTCCACGCCCTGGCCGTCATCGACTCGGGCATCCTGGCCGATTACCGTGACCGCCCGGCCAAGGAGCGCCAGCGCGTCGAGCGCGACCTCAAGATCACCGCCGAGCATCACCTGGGTTACATCGTCGAGCTGGCCAATCAGCGCGGCCTGGAGGTCATGCTCCACATCCGCACCGGCCGGCCCAACATCGAGATCATCAACCTGGCCCGGGAAGAGGAGATCGAGTTGATCGTCATCGGCAAGCACGGCCGCCAGAGCGTCGGCCGCATCCTGCGCCGCGACGTCGCCGAGCGGGTCTTCGAGGACGCCGACTGCTCGGTCTTGATCGTGGTTTGAGCGCGACGGTCGAAACCCCGGGCTTGCGGGAGGGCGGAACCACTGAGGGCGCAGTGTCGACGGTACGGC
This sequence comes from Candidatus Coatesbacteria bacterium, assembly GCA_014728225.1. Lineage (NCBI taxonomy): Bacteria > Candidatus Coatesiibacteriota > Candidatus Coatesiibacteriota bacterium. The sequence goes on from WJLX01000094.1 coordinate 20,560, forward strand.
CCCCGGATAGTGTCGACGACCGGAATGGCGCAGTCGCTGGAGCGCTCGAGCCGCGGAATGTTCGAGATAGCCCGGCGAAACCGACCATCGAGAGTACTTGAAACCGCAGCACTCCACCAGAGGGTGAGGTTCGATGAAGAGCAAGACTGTAGGGCTCTTGGCGTGGCTGACGTTGGTGACGGCAGGCCCGGCCCAGGCCCAGGGACCACCCGCCGAACCCCTGGAGTTCGAGCGCGCCGGTTACAGTTATCGCTGCGAGCCCCGCCTGGTGGAGGGGGATTACTTCAACCGCTTCGACCTGCTGACCGTCAGCCTGATCGGAACGCCGCGCGGCTCCGTGGACAAGGTCATCATCGGCGAGCTGGAGTACACCCTGGACGGCGCCCCCCTGGGTACCGGGCTCCAGGAAACCGACCTCGACGGCGACGGCGAGCCCGAGTTAGTCGTCTGGACCTTCTCCGCGGGCAACGATGTCACCGGCAGCTCGGGGCTGACGGCGCTGCGACCGACGCCCGAAGGCCTGGAGACGCTCTACCATGCCTTGGGCGCCGGTCCCCTGCCCGTGGACCTGGATTATGACGGCGTCTTCGAGATCATCGCCTTCGGCGGTTGGTGGCCCGCCCACCTCGGCCGGGCCGCCCGGGTCGAGTTCGCCAACCAGATCTGGGTCTACGGCGACGATGGTTACACCCCGGCGCCGCTGAACGACTTCCAGGACGTGTACCTCGACATGGCCGACACCCATACCGACCGCCTGCTGAGCCTGCGGGATGAAGACGATCCCGCCGCGACGGCCCTGGCCTACCACGCCGCCGGGGTGCTGCTCCACCTGGCCCTGGGCGGTCTGGACGAGGAATACGGCTTCACCTGGGCCCGCTACGCCGAGGAACTCCAACCTGTGATAAGCGAGGGTGACCCCGCAGACTGGGACGAGCTGGAGGACTTTTTCGGTACGGGGCCGGGGAACGTCCGCCTGGCCCTGACCCCCGCCCTGATCCCCGTCAGGCGCGTCGTCGCCGAGGTCGAGTTCTACGCCGACAGCGGCTACTACCGCATCGACGCCCTGGACGACGGCTCAGGCGGCTTCGCGAGTCTCGAGCTCTATTACATCGACGACAGCCAACAGGATTTCGTCGACTGGCACCTCGTCGAGACCCTCGAGCTCGCCTGCCCCGCCGGCACCACCCTGCGCGCCGAGGACGTCGACGAGAACGGCCGCCCCGATGTCGTCCTCGAGTTTCCCGAGGTCGACGGCGGACCGCCCCTGGTGCTCCTCAACGTCGGCCTGGACGGTTTCTCCGTGCTGAACCCCTGAAGGCGAGGTAGACGATGAACCGGTTCCTCGTCCTGCTATTGCTCACGCCCGCCCTCTGCCTGGCCAACGCCGCCGCCGACGCCCGGGAGGAGTTCATCCAGGAACCCCTGGAGCTCGAGGACGACGATTATCTCGTCGAGGCCCTCAAGATCAACTACGATTACTGGGGCGCCTTCGAGGAGGTCTCCCTCTACCGCCTCGACAACACCATCGTGGGCGGCCGGGAGTTGATCGACAGCTACCACGGCGGCGCGGGCGAGTACGAGGAACTGTACGGCGAAGATCTCGAACTGCGCGACGTCACCGCCGACGGCCGCCCCGAAATCGTGATTCGTCACAACACCGGCGGCAACGATCCCCTACTCTGCCTGGGCCTGTTCGTACTGCGCCCCACCCCGACCGGCTTCGTCGAACTCTACGCCGACGCCTACATGGCGCCCGTGCTCGAGGATCTCGACGGCAACGGCGACGAGGAAATTCACACCTACTCGGCCTATCAGTCCAGCTTCCTCTGGCCGCGGATCTTCCGCGCCGGCTTCGTCGACCTGGTCTATGAATGGAACGGCGCGGAGTACGTTATCGCCGACCCCGCCGCCTACCGCGACTTCTTCGAGGGCGAGGTCGCCTGGCGCGAGGAGCTCTACCGCGAGGCCCTGGCCGCCGACGAACCCCACCCCGCCGAGGTGCTGCGCGACGGTCAGGCCGTGCTGGCTCAGTTGGCCGTCGCCGGACTCGACGACAAGTACGCCGCCTGGTGGGCGGCCGAGCGCGACACGCTGCGCCGGGCCGTCGACAACCTCGAGGAGGACCTCAACGGCCCCGCCGGCGACTGGGACGAGGTCTACGCCGACTTCCATACCCCGGAGGCCTTCCGCGCCGGCGAGTGACCCCGGCCTCCAGCTCACCAACCGGGCCGCCGTCGGCCCGGTTTTTCCATCCCGTCAAGCCGCGACGGACAACGGCCCGCCTTGTTACGACCGTCGCGCCCAGCCCCGGGAGCCGGCACGGTTTTTGCATCTCGGCGACCGTTGGAGCGGCGGCAACGGTCCGCCTCCGCAAAAAC
>WJLX01000095.1 GCA_014728225.1 Candidatus Coatesbacteria bacterium
CCGAAGTAGATCAACCCGCCGAACAGTGCCACCCCGGGATGCTTGCGCGCCAGGGTCAGCGCGTCGTAGAGCGGGTTGAAGGCGGCGCCGAAGCGGTAGGCCTCCAAGGCCGCACGGCGAACCTCCTTCTGCCAGCGCCGGGCCTCCTCCAGGTTCTCCTCCTTGAGCGCCTTGTCGACCGCCGCCAGTGACCTCTTCAACAATCCCTTGATATTGCGTTTCTTGCGCGGGTGGACGTCCTTCTTCTGCGCCTCGTCCAACTGACCGCGCAACACCTCCAGCAGGTCCCCCTTCTGCCGCGGCAGGATGTACTCGTCGGCCAGGATGTCGGCCTGGACGTCCTCGAGCAGGTCGGCCACGGTCAAACGCCGCAACTGAACGCTGTACTCCCGCCGGGCCGAATCGATCAGCTCCTCGACTGCCTCGTAGGACAACGGTACACCGCTGATCAGCATCCGGGCCACCAGCCCGGCCGTCCGCTCGGCCGCCTGGGCCTCGGCGACCTCGTTGCGCAGGCTGACCATCCGGCGCAGAATCAGCCACGAGATGAAGATGAACACCAACAGCACACCGACGGTCAGGATGATACGGATCAAGGGCGAGATCGTCGTCGTCGGTGTAATCGCCGGTTGAGCCAACACCGGCGCGGCGGCCGCCAGGGAAAGCAGGAAAACTCTACGCACGGGAAGCCTCCTGATGGAGTATTCTCAACAAATTATAGCATAATCCAGCCCGGTGCCGAGGCTCAGAGATTAACAAACCGGCGCCGGACCTTTGAAAAACACCGCTTCAACGGACGCGCTACGCCCGGAACCCGCGGCGCCGGAACCGGCACGGTTTTTGCGGAGGCGAACCGTTATCATCGACGGTAACGGGTGCCGAGATGCAAAAACCGTGCCGGTTCCGGCCGTCGCTGACCGCTGCGCGGGTTAAACACGGTTTTTCAAAGGTCCGGCCCGCACCCGGCGAAAGATCCGCGGAATCGGGTTGCGCTGCTCGCAAAAAACGACCCCCGGCGGGGGTCGTTTCCTTGTTGCCCGACCGGGCTAACGGCGGATGGACTTGGTCAGGCCGATGCGGGCGATCTTTTCCCGGGCCAGGGCCTTGGCGGCGGCCAGCGGGGTCTCGCCGCTGCGGCGGCAGCGGTTGAAGACCCGGCCCAGCATGCGGTAGACCCGCTGTGTACCTTTCCGGACCTCGTCGAGCTCGGTGCGCCCGCCGGGATGGATGTGCATCAGCGTGTCCCCGGCGTTGATGATAAACTCGGGAACGAAAAGGATCCCCCGCTCGGCCAGCCGCGCGGCCAGGGCCTCGTCGATGAGAACGTTGAAGGCCGAACCGGCCACGATTTTGGCCTTGAGCCGCTCGACGCGTTCGGTATTCAGCACCCCGCCGACGGCGCAGGGACAGAAGACGTCGCAGTCGACATCGTAGATCTCGTCGGGCCGGACCATCCGCGTATCGGGCTGGCGGTCTTGCAGCTCCTTGACGGGATCGAAACGCAGATCGCTCAGGATCAGCTCGGCGCCCTGATCGACCAGGATGCGCGCCAGGGCGCTCCCCACGCCGCCGACGCCCTGGAGGGCGATGGTGCGTCCGGCGACCTCGGCGTTGTTATGGACGTAGTTCAGCGCGGCGGTGATGCCGTGGAAGACGCCCCAGGCGCAGGCCGTTTCCGAGTCGATCTCGCCGGGTGAGCTGGCTCGGACGTGGGCGGTCTCCCGGCCCACGCTGCGGATGTTGTCGTCGTCGGTGCCCAGGTCGGAGTAGGCGACGAAGCGCCCGCCCAGGCTGTCGATGAAGCGGCCGAAAGCGCGCAGGGCGGCCTCGTCGGCGCCCTCGTCGTCGGCGGCCAGCAGAACCGCCATCCCGCCGCCGGCGTCGGTGTTGGCCGTGGCCATCTGGTAGGTCGAGCTCTCGGCCAGCCGCAGGGCGTCGGCGATGGCGGATTTCTCGTCCGGGTAGCTCCACAACCGGCAGCCGCCCAGGGCCGGCCCCAGGGTGGTGTCGTGGATGGCGACGAGGGCGCGCAGGCCCGTCGGCTGATGCTGGCAGAAGATCAACTGTTCGTGCCCGGCGGCTTCCAGGGCCTCGAAAATACCCACGGCGACTCCTCTTCATAATCGGCTGTACAAACGATCTACAATATTCGGGACACTGCTGATCAGCCAGACCGCCCAGCCAACCCCCATACGACGGCTCCCGTCATGTCGGCTCGGGCGCCGGCGAGACCTTTGAAAAAGGGTTCCGGCCCGCGTCTCACCGCCGGCGTACCGCGCCGCCGGAACCGGCACGGTTTTTGCATCTCGACGACCGTTGGCGCGGAGACAACGCTGCGTCTCCGCAAAAACCGTGCCGGTTCCGGCTCGTTGGAGGTTTTTCGGCCGGTGGAGGCGTTGTTTTTCAAAGGTCTCGTTCCGGCGCCGCAGTCAGCTCTGGAGCGGGATGCTGGAGCAGTTCCAGCCCGAGCAGCTCGTGGGCCTCGGCCAGCAGCTCCGCCGACAGCTTATCCGGGTAGCCCTCGGCGTAGACGATCCGTTTGACGCCGGCGTTGATCAGGATCTTGGCGCAGATGACACAGGGGTGGTTGGTGATGTAGATGGTGGCGTCTTCGGTGACCACGCCGAAGCGGGCGGCCTGGGCGATGGCGTTCTGCTCGGCGTGGGCGCCGCGGCAGATCTCGTGGCGCTGGCCCGAGGGGATGTCGTGCTGCCGGCGGTAGCAGCCGCCCAGTTCCTCGCAGTGGGCCAGCCCCCGGGGGGCGCCGTTATAGCCCGTGGCCAGGATGTGCTTGTCGCGGACCAGCACGGCGCCGACGTGGCGGCGCAGACAGGTCGAGCGCCCGGCCACCAGGCGGGCGATGCCCATGAAGTAGCTGTCCCAGCTTGGACGGGTCATGGTTCCCCTGGGCGGTGAAATCGATGTTGATTGTACCCCAACGCCCGGCCGCGGGCAAGTTAGCTGGGCGCAACTCCTTGACACTGCGCGACCCCCGCCGTATCATCGCCCCGACATCCAACGGGGACCTGCCTTGATCGTCACCACACCGCGCATGGGTCTGTGCCACATCGGCTACCGGCGCTTCCTCGAAGGCTTCGGGCATACCGTTCACATCCCGCCGCCGGGGACCAAGCACACCCTCTCCCTGGGCACCCAGCACAGCCCGGAGTTCGTCTGCTTCCCCTTCAAGATCATCATGGGCCAGTATTTGCAGGTGCTGCGCCGCCATCCGGAGATCGAGGCCGTCTTCACCTCGGGCGGCCGGGGTCCCTGCCGCGCCGGGCTCTATGGTGTGCTGCACCGCGAGATCCTCGCCGAGCAGGGCCACGACCTGCGGATGCTGCTGCTCGAGCCGCCGGTGATCGAGAACGTCAAGCTGATGAGCCCGGGCCTGACCTGGCGCGAGCGCATCATGCATTCCAAGTACGCCTGGCGTCTGCTGCGGGCGGTGGAGCGCGTCGAGGAACTAAGCCACTTCTACCGGCCGCGGGAGCTGCACCGGGGCGCCACCGACGCCGCCTTCGCCGCGGCGCTCACCCGCCTGCAGCGGGTGCGGGACATCATCGAACCCCGGCGGCTGCACCGTGATCTGGAGCGTTTCTTCGCCAGGCGGGTGGAGATCGACCACGACTACGAACCGGTACGCATCGGCATCGTCGGCGAGATCTTCGTCGTCCTCGACGATTTCGCCAACCACGACATCGAGCGCCAGTTGGGTTACCTGGGGGCCGAGGTCCAGCGCAGTCTCTACGTCACCAAGTGGCTGCTGGGCGGCATCTACCGCCGCTGGACCAAACAGAGCATCGCCCGGGCCTCGGAACGCTTCCTCAGCTACTGGGTCGGCGGCGACGGCCGCGAGAGCATCGGCGAGAGCGTGATGTACGCCGAGGCCGGCTACGAGGGCGTCATCCAACTGTCACCCTTCACCTGCATCCCCGAGATCGTCGCCAAGAGCATCCTGCCCACAATCGGCGAAGAGGCCGGGATCGCCGTGCTCAGTCTGGACATCGACGAGAACACGGGCACCGCCGGGGTGCGCACCCGGCTCGAGGCCTTCGTCGATATGCTCCAGCGCCGCGAGGGCAAGCCGCCCCTGCACCGCCGAACGAACGAACCCCGCTCCAGCGCGATCCAGCGTCCCGCGCCGGCCGCCGGAGGAGTGCGGTGACGGCGCGATCGCCGGAGACCGCCCCGAGCGCCGGGCTCGCGGAACAGGGTTTCCGGCTGAGCATACCCGTCATCCTCGGCGCCCTGGTCCTGGTCAAGCTGCTGCTCCACGCCGCCACGGCCGGGGCCTTCGGCTCCTTCCGCGACGAGCTCTACTACCTGGCCTGCGCCGATCACCCCGCGCTCGGTTACGTCGACCACCCGGCGCTGTCGAGCTGACTGCTGGACGGCTGGCGTTGGCTGATCGGCGAGTCGCTGTTCTCGATCCGCCTGCTGGCGGCCCTCATCGGTTCAGGGACCATCGTCTTCTGCGGGCTGTCGGCGCGGGAGCTGGGCGGCGGCCGCTTCGCCGTCTTTAGCGCCGGGGCCGCGGCCCTGCCGGCTCCGGTTTTCCGTTCCGTGCACAGCTTCTACTCGATGAACGCCCTCGACCACCTGCTGTGGACGGCGGTGGTCTTCGTCTTGTTGCGGACCATGCGGGCCGTCACGGTCAGGCAGCAGTACCGGCGCTGGTTGGCCTTCGGCCTGCTTCTAGGTCTGGGCTTGCTCAATAAATACTCGATCGGCCTGCTGATCCTGGGCCTGCTCGTCGGCTGCCTGCTGACCGAGCGGCGCGCCCTCTTCAAAGAACGCTGGCCCTGGCTGGCCGCCGGAGCGGCCCTGCTCGTCTTCCTGCCCCACCTGCTCTGGCAGCTCGCCCAGGGTTTTCCCACCCTCGAGTTCATTCACAACGCCGCCTTCTACAAGAACACCCCGCCCGGCGTCTTCACCCTCCTGGCCGAGTCCCTGCTCCACCTGACCCCCGTCGGTTTCCTGCTCCTCGTCGCCGCCTGCGTCCACGGCTTCTCCAAGTCCGGCCGGCCCCGGCGCTTCCTCGTCTGGGTCTATCCCGTCGCCTTCGCGCTGACCGCCCTGGGTGGTAAGACCTACTACCTGGCGCCGGTCTTCTTGATACTGGTCCCCCTTGGCGCTGTAGCCTTCGAAGGCTGGGCCGCCAGAGGTTGGCGCTGGTTACGGTACACCGTCCCCGTCCTCTTCGCCCTGCTGAGCCTGGCCAGCCTGCCCCCGGCCCTGCCCGTCCTGTCACCGCAACGCAGCGCCGACTACGCCGCGGCCCTGGGTCTCGTCCCCCAGCTCGGGCTCCAGCGCGCCGAGGTCCTGCCCCAGTACTTCGCCGACCGCTTCGGCTGGCCCGAACTCGTCGAGACCCTGGCCGTCGTCCACGGCTCGCTCACACCCGCCCAGCGGGCCGACTGCGGCGTCTTCTGCACCAACTACGGCCAGGCCGGAGCCGTCGTCCATTTCGCTCCCGCCTACGGCCTACCCCCCGCCACCTGTCCCCACAACAGCTACTGGCACTGGGGTCCGCCGCCGACGCACCGGACCTGGATCGTCGTCGGCGCGCTCGCCGCGGAGTTGAAGGAGCTCTTCGCCGACGTCGAGCTGAAAACCAACTTCTCCCACCCCTGGGTGATGGACTACGAGGACGACAAACCGATCTGGCTCTGCAGCGAGCCGCTGGCCGACCTGGCCGAACTGTGGCCCGAGCTGCGATTTTACCTCTAGGATGGGGTTGGGGTAGGCTTAGATTAACGAGTGTAGGGCGGCCACTTTGCGGCCCGGCGCGAAACCTAAGTGCAGTAAAGGAACAAGCAATGAGTGACATCTACTTCATCGGATGTGATATGGGAGGCTGGCATACAAAAGAAACAGATGCCATTGCAATAATGAAGTGGGATGGAACAAATCTATCTCATTCTAATGTAGATAATGGCCAACTATTTTATCCATTTAATAAAGTAAACGATATTTCATCTAATAATGCAATTGATATAAAAAATCATATCATAATATCAATTGATGCAGCACTTGGATGGCCCATACAATTTACAATACACGTAAATTCGATTAAAGAGGCAGATTATAAACCTACTTTTAACGTTGATGACGGTCAATTTCAAAACCCATATTTATTTAGAAAAACAGGGAGATTTGTGAAGTCAGTAATTAAAACAGAGCCATTATCAGCTGTCAAGGATAATCTTTGTTCTAACTTTACGGAAGCCCAAGCATTAGTCGAATGGTTTAAGAAACATTATAATGATTTATATAGACCCCCATTTGATGAATACAAGAAGTCTGAAGCAGTAAATAAGAAACACACACTGATAGAAGTATACCCTGCTGCAAGTAAAAAAAGCACTAAATATCAAAAACTAGATGATCCCGATACGAATTATCCGATGTCTAGACTTGGCAATACAGATATAGCTGACGCCAAACGCTGTGCCATGACAGCGGTCTGTTATGCGAAAACAATTGGCTTGATTGATAATACAAATTATCCAGAAGTATACACACCTGATGATGCAAGTGCAATGGGATACGATATGTGTGCTATCAGGAAAGAGGGCTGGATATTCGCGCCGAAGTAAGATTGGCAACCGCAGGCGGTGGCGCGCTTGTTGCCCGCGGGCTCCGGCTACGGAGACCGCGGAATGCAACAAGCGTGACACCGCCGGGGGAACCGCCCGCCGGCGGCGGTGGTTTCCCCGCTACCCAGCCCGAACAGAACTACCCCCCCGCCTGGATTAAGCTGGTCCGTGGCGGCAACGTAATCCCCGCCCGCCGCTGGGGGAGGGTCGGCGAGGGGGCTTTGGCCGACAACATCAAACACCACCAACGGCAAAACGCCGTCGCGATTGCAATCCCGAGTCTGCCTTGCATCCAGACATGACGAACAGCAACCCATCGGACGCCCCCTCGTCAAGGGGGCGGTCTTTCTGGTACTATCGGCGGAGTCGGCAAGCCGAACACCACCACCGGGAGTAACCGATGCTCGACCTCCGCTACCTGCGCTCGAATCCCGCCGAGGCCGAACGCCGCCTCAAGGCCCGCGATCCGCACATCTCTCTCGACCGGCTCAAGGCCCTGGACGCCGCCTGGCGCAACGTCCTGCAGCGCGTCGAGGAGCTGCGTGCCGAGCGTAACGAGGTCGGCCAGGCCATCGCCGCCGCCAAGAAGGCCGGAGAAGACGCCGAGCTGGCCATCGAGCGCATGGGTAAGCTCAAAGAGGAGCTGGCCGGTCTGGAGGAGCAGGTAGAGCAGTTCAAGGCCGAACTGAACGACGAACTCCTCGGGCTGCCCAACCTGCCCGACGAGCGCGTCCCCGTCTCCCAGGACGAGGACGACGCCCAGGAGCTGCGCATCAGCGGGCGGTTGCCGAACCTCGACTTCGAACCGCGGGACCATGTCGAGCTGGGCGAGGAGCTGGAGATCCTCGATTTCTCCGCCTCGGCCAAGCTGGCCGGCGCGGGATTCGCCCTCTATAAAAATGACGGCGCCCTGCTGGAATGGGCGCTGTTGACCTGGTTGTTCAACCGCGCCGCCGCCGCCGGCTTTACCCCCGTTCTGCCGCCCTTCCTGGTCAACGCCGACTCCCTCTACACCTCGAGCCAACTGCCCAAGTTCATGGGCGATATCTACAAGCTGGCCGAAGACGAGCTGTACCTGATCCCCACCAGCGAGGTGCCGCTGGTCAACCTCGGCCGCGAGGAGACCTTCGCCGAGGAGGACCTGCCGCGCAGCTTCACCGCGGTGACCGCCAACTTCCGCCGCGAGGCCGGCACCTACGGCCGTGACACCCGGGGGCTGGTACGCACCCATCAGTTCAACAAGGTAGAGCTGGTCACCTTCTGCACCCCGGAACAGGCCGAGGACGCCTTCGAGCGTATTCTGACCCACGCCGAAGGGGTCGTCGAGGCCCTCGGGCTGCGCTGGCGCACCATCCGCCTGGTTACCGGCGACATGGCCGGCCAGGCCGCCATGACCGTCGATGTCGAGGTCTGGTGCCCCGGGATGAAGCGCTGGTGGGAGGTCTCCTCGGTTTCCAACTGCACGGACTACCAGGCCCGCCGCGGCGCCATCCGCTATAAACCCGCCGCCGGCGGCAAGAGCATGCTCTGCCACACCCTCAACGGCTCCGGTGTGGCCACCAGCCGCCTGCTGCCCGCCGTCCTGGAGACCTTCCAACGCGCCGACGGCTCCGTCGCCCTGCCCGAGGTCCTGCGGCCCTACCTCGACGGAAAAAAGGAAATCCGGCGGAACTAAGCCCCACCTCTGCCCGTAAACCTATTACAAACCTTACCCACCAACTTCCTCCAGGTATGGGCAAGGAAAGGAGGCCTCGAAAGGGGCCTCCTGTTTACGTGCCGTGCAATCACGCGCCTCGCCCGATCCGGCCGGCCGCTTGTGCAGGACGCCGGGCTTTGTCTGCAGCCCCCGGGTTTTCGTCAGCGCCGCTGACGATCGCGGCCTCAGTCCCCGCCGCCCGAGACCTTTGACAACGGCAACTCCGGTTGATCAGCGCAAGTCCGGCCGCCGGAACCGGCACGGTTTTTGCATCTCGGCGACCGTTACGAGGGATATTAACGGTTCGCCTCCGCAAAAACCGTGCCGGTTCCGGCGGCCGTCGATGCAATCCGATCGTCAAAGGTCTCGGGCGGCGGCGTTGCGGGTTGCTTACGGTGTGCTGAGCCCAAACAACGGGGACCCCCGGGGGTCCCCGTTGAGTTGTGTGGCGGTTGGTGTGCTAGGCCTGGGGCGGTTCTTCGGTTTTGGGAGCCTCGGGGGCCTCGCTGGAAATCTTGAAGGTTTCCGGGGCCTCGGCGGCGGCAACACTCTTCTTCCAGGAGATCTCCAGACTGAGCTTCTCCTTGTTGTCCTTCTGCTTGGCCTCGACCTCGAGTTCCATGACGTCCTGGGGGGTTAGGGCGACGTGTTCGGCGCCGTGCTGAACGACGACGGTGCCGGACTTGATGCTCTTGATGAGCTCCTCGAGGTAGCTGACGAGTTGCTTTTGTTCGAGGTTGCCCTTGAACTCGACTTCCTTCTTAGCCATTTTCTCCTCCTCCGCGGGGTGTTGTGGGTTGACGCGCAAACGATGATATTGGTCCGTTATCGGAGTCGCGATTACCCGCCGACGATGCGACCTACTCGATCACGGTGGCGTTGAACTGGCTGATGGTGAGCGACTCGGGCTGGTCGGACTGCTTCCACTTGACCTCGAGCTCGAGCTTGGCGCCGTCTTCCTTCTGCTTGGCCTTGACCTCGACCTTGACGACGGTGCCGGGGCGCAGGACGACGCGCTCCTGGCCCTTCTGGATGACCACGGCGCCGGAGGTGAAGCCCTCGGTCAGTTTCTTCATGTACTCGCCGAACTGCTCCAGAGTGAAGGAGCCCTTGAATTCTATCTCGTTTTTCGCCATCGGTCCGTCTCCTTACTTGCCCTTGGCTTTACCGCCCTTAGTGCGGTTGCTGGTGGTTTTATCGGCCTTCTTGCCGCTCTGGGCGGTTTTCTTTTTCTTGCCCGTAGTGCTGGTTGTTGTGCTCTTCGTGGTAGTCTTTTTTCCGGCTTTCTTGGCGGTCGGAACCGGTTTTTTCCTGGGTTTGGGTTTCGCGGCGGCCTCGTTAAGCGCGGCTTTGGCGCCGGGGCGCGGAACGGCGGTCGCGCTGCCGATATGAAAGCCCGCGCTGGAGCGCCAGTTCAGCTTGAGGCTGAGCTTCTCCTCGTCATCCTTTTCCTTGGCCTTGAGGGCCACCTCGAAGGTCTCGCCGGGCAGCAGGATCAGGTTGTCCGCCCCGGCGGCGATGTTGAGTTCGCCCTTCTTCAGGCCGGCGACCAGCTCCTCGAGCCAGTGAACGACCTCGTCGCGCTTGAAGAGTCCCTTGGATGCTACCTTGTCCGACATTCGTCCCCCTTCTCTTGGCTTTTTTACATGGGAAGTATTCCTGTATGGCAAAGGTAAGTCATGGCTCAGCTAAGCGACACTGGTGAGCTTGGCGTTACACATACGCCGTCTCGCAAACCAGGGAATATCTGCATGGTAACCGGTGCTGATACCCGTCCCGGCAGCGGTGCGGGTTTCAGTCGCCGAGCAGCTCCCGACAGGCGGCGGCCGCATAGGTGAAATCGATCCCACCGCTGATTTCGTAGACCAGCGCTTCGGCCAGCAGCTCCAGGTAGGCCTCGTCGTCGACCTCGGTCAGGGCCTTGCCCAGGGGACGGTAGAACAGCCCCGGCGCCTTGGTGAAGGCGCTGAACAGGTCCCGACGTTCCGCGAGCCGGACCCGCCGCAGTACCGTCGGACCGCCGCCGTGACGCCAGTTGAGGATCACCAGCCCGGCGAAACCGGCGCGTAGCCGGAAGCGCCGCGGTCCGTAACGCTCCCCGATGTGAACGTTGTGCTTGTCCTCAACGTCCCAGAGCTCCTCGGGCTCCAGCTCGGCGTACCGCAGGCGCTTGTTCTCGCTGAGCACCCCGTGCAAAGCCGGATTGTTCAACGCCGTACCCGGATTGATCCGCGGATGCTTGGGCACGCCGACGACGATCCGCTCCCCGTGCTCGCGGCGCAGAACGAGGCGGTCGTTGGAGACGAAGTCCAGCCCCGGTCCCATCAGCTCCAAAGCCAGAGAGGACTTGCCCATCCCGGAAAAACCGGCCAGGGCCAGGGCGCGCTCCCCGGCGGCGACGGCGGACGCGTGGAGCAGCGCCCCGTCGCGCTCCAGCTCCCGGGCCAGAAAGCGCCCGTTGATGAAGTTGACCACCTGGTTGAGATAATCGCGGCACGGTCCATAGGCCAGCCAGTCATCGGCGCCGAGGAGGAACAGCATTCCCGTGCGCAGCTTGCGCACCAGGCGACCGTCGGGTAGCTCCAGGTAGGCCTCCTTGGGACCCGTCTTGCCCCCTTCCCGGGGCTTGATCTTCCAGTCGAGCTCCAGCTCCGTCGCCGGTGCGCTCCAGACCGTCAGCGTCGGCGCGGTTCGGACCTCGTCGACGAAGGAGCCGTAGTAGGCGCGCAGCTCGTCGACGACCCGGTCGTCGTTGCTCGCCAGTCGCAGGCGGTAACCGGCGAAGCGCAGGCCGAGATGCTTCTCGGCCGCGGCGCCTCCCAGCAGGCGGCGACGCAGAGCGGCGACACTCGGTGCGTCAGTCAGCGATTCGTTCGAGGACATAATCCACATAGAGTTCGGCGGCGTTGATGTCTCGAGTCTCCGCCAGACCGCGGAAGCCCCCGAAGGCCGAGACCTCGAAGACTACCGGCCCCGTTGGGGTCACGGCGATGTCGACACAGGTGAAATCCAGGCCGAAGAGGGCCTGGGCCCTACGGGCCAGCTCGATGACAGCCGGCTCCGGCTCGCAGCGGGCGTAGCGACCGCCGTCCGCCGTGGTGGTGTTCCAGGAACCTGCGCCGGCCACCCGGGCATAGCTGGCCAGGTACTCGCCTCCCAGGAAAACGATACCCAGATCCCGGCCGGGTAGCTCGATCAGCTTTTGCAGGTAGAAAACCCCAGGATGCTCGCGCTGGAAAGCCGCCAGCTCCTCCATCGACTCCGACCCGGCCTCCAGCAGGCGCATCCCGCGGGCCTTCGAGGTGAACAGGGGTTTCAGCACCGCTGTGCCGAAGCGCTGGACGGCGGCCACGGCGGCCGCAGCGTCCTCGGTGACCACCGTCGGCGGCAGGGGAATACCGGCGCCGGCCAGCGTCGCCGTACAGCTCAGCCGATCGATGACCCCGGCGATGGCCGCCGGGCGAGAGAAGACCGGCACGCCAGCTTCGTTGAGCACCCGCAACAACTCCAAACGCTGCAGGTGCGTCGGCGAATACTCCCCGGCCAGCTTCTTGACGATCACGGCGTCGAGGTCGTTGAGCACCACGCCCTCGGAAACGACCCGCCCCCGCTCCAGCTCGACGGACAGACCGGCGGTTTCCAGCAGGGCGCACTCGCAGCCGCGCTCGCGGGCGGCCCGTTGCAGGATGCGGGAGGACCAGCCGTCCCGCACTCCGATCACGGCGAGTCGCTTCATCGCCTCCCTCGGTTGTGTGATGACACTGCGGTCGATGAGCTACGGTTATGAGTGCACCCGGGAGACCGTTGAAAACAGCCCGGAGAAACCCCGATCGGACCGGCTCCCCGCCCCGCCGGAACCGGCACGGTTTTTGCATCTCGGCGACCGTTACGGCCGACGATAACGGTCCGCCTCCGCAAAAAC
>WJLX01000096.1 GCA_014728225.1 Candidatus Coatesbacteria bacterium
GGCCCTGGGCGACTAACGGCTTCGAGTCGTTATCGTGCGGTAAAACGTTTATTCGAGGCGGCCCCGGGTGGGATGAAAAAACTCCGCCCCTGCAGGGGCGGGTCTACAGCGTCGAGATATCCGCAGGGGCGATGATTCCTCTGTCGCCCCCTTCTTCATAGCCTCAGACGGGATAGAACCGCCGACAACAGAGGGCCGGCGCTCTTCTTACCCGAGGTCGTCGGCCGACGACCCCGGGCATGCAACAACCTGGTGCCGGTGCTGCTTCGCAGCATTGGTGTTACGACGAGGTCGTAACTCCGGCCCGGGGTACGCAGAAATGGAGTTTCGCTAACGTCGAAAGGTCGGCCCGGTTATGTTCGGGTGGGTTTGAACTCCCGTTCCGATCGGATCCCTTACGAATAATGCCGGTCAAGGACCGGCATTCGCCGCACTGGGCGGGGGAAGCCATTCACGCCGCCTGCTTAATCGGGCCGGGCCTCGACGTGTTCCAGCAACCGGCCGACGATATCTTCGGCGCCGACGCCCTCGGCCTCGGCGTTGAAGTTGGGCAGTACCCGGTGACGCAGCACGGCCGCGGCCAGGGCGCGGACGTCGTCGAGGGAGGGGGTCGGCCGACCGCGCAGGGCGGCGCGGGCTTTGGCCCCCAGCACGAGGAACTGCCCGGCGCGCACCCCGGCGCCCCAGGCGACCCAGCGGCTGACGAACTCCGGCGCCGTCTCGTCATCGGGACGACTGGCCCGGGCCAGCGCGACGGCGTAGCGCACGACGTGTTCCGGGGCGGGCAGCCGGCGGACCAAACTCTGCAGCTCCAGCACCTCCGCGGCCTCGAGCACGGGCTCCAACTCGACCTCCGCGGCACCCGTGGTCCGGCCGACGATCTCGTACTCCTCGCCACGCTCGGGGTAGCCGATGAGGATCTGCAGCATGAAGCGATCCAGCTGGGCCTCGGGCAGGGGGTAGGTGCCCTCCTGTTCGATCGGGTTCTGCGTCGCCAGGACGAAGAAGGGCTCCGGCAGGGGGTGGGTCGTCTCGCCGACGGTCACCTCGCGCTCCTGCATCGATTGCAGCAGGGCGGCCTGGGTCTTGGGCGGGGTGCGGTTGATCTCGTCGGCCAGCAGGACGTTGGTGAACACCGGTCCATGGTAGAACTCGTAGCGGCGCCGCCCCGTCTCCGGATCGAGCTGGATGATGTCGGTGCCGGTGATATCGGCGGGCATCAGGTCCGGGGTGAACTGGACGCGCTTGAAGTCCAACCTTAGGCAGCGGGCCAGGCTGGAGACCAGCAGGGTCTTGGCCAACCCCGGCACGCCGACGACCAGGGAATGGGCGTGACAGAGCAGGGAGACCAGCATCTGCTCGACGACGGCGTGCTGGCCGACGATGACTCGGCCGAGCTGATCCTGTAACCGCTTGGCCGCGGCGGCCAGACGCTCCAGGCTACGCTCGGCCCGCTCAATCTCACCCTGGCTGACGGATTCGGACTTCACCGATAGGTTGTTTGAATGGGTTAAGAGGGTTGTTTAACCGCGTAGTATCCGCTTATGGAACGTCCCGGTCGCCGGCTGGGTTCCGCAAAAGGAAAGGGGCCGGCGGCCCCTGGCGTTGAGCGGCGAAAGGCTCAGTCGGCCGGCCAGATCTCGCCCCGGTCCGCGGTCAGGTACTCCCGCGGCTCGGTCCGGGCGCCCGGGGCCAGCTTGACCCCCGGGGCCAGAACGCTCAACGGTGCGACATAGGCCGCGGGACCGACGGCGGCGCCGAAGCTCCGGCGATCGACCCGTACTTCGCGACCCTTGATCGTCGAGGTGATCGTTTCGCCGGGCGGCGGCTCGCTGATCGCCGTTACGTTGTCGCCGATGGTCGCGCCGTCGGCGATCACGCAGCCCGACAGCAGGCAGTCACGGCCGATCTGGACGTTGGCTCCGATCAGGCAGTTCTCGATCGTCGAACCGACGCCGATCTGGGTGTTGGGACCGATCGAGGTCCGGTTGGTCACCTGGACGCCGGGGTGCAGGTAGCAGTTGCGACTGATCATCACCCGATCGGCCACCAGGCTGCCCCGGCCGATCCAGGTGTCCTCGAGAACGTTGACGGTCACGCAACGGTGGACGTCGGAGAGCATCCGGCTTTTGATGTTGTAGCGGCTCAACGGGCGGTCCTGCAGCAGCAGGGTGTTGGCCTCCAGCAGGTGCCAGGGGTAGCCGATGGGGAACCAGCCGCCGTTGGACTCCACCCAATGCAGCTCGCCGCGCCGGGCCACCTCGGCGATGGCGTCGGTCAGCTCCAGCTCGCCGCGCTCCGAGGGCTCCAGCTTCCCGAGGATCCGCAGGAAGCCTGAGTTGACCTTGTAGCAACCCGTATTGGCCAGGTCACCGACGTACTCCCGTGGCTTCTCGACCACGCCGGTGACCATTTCGCCGTCGGTGGTGAAGATGCCGAAACGCTGCGGGTCACTGACCCGCTGGGCCAACACGGCGTAGGGATGCTCCAGCAGCTCCTCGACGGCGTCGTTACGGTAGAGGTCGTCGCCCATCAACACCAGCAGCTCGCCGTTGAGCTTGTCGGCGGCGCAGAGCAAAGCATGGGCCGTGCCGCGCTGCTCGTTCTGCTCGGCGTAACGCAAGCGAATACCGCGGTAGGAGGAGCCCAGGCGGCGGATAATCCGCTTGCCCTCGAAGCCGATCACCACGACGGCCTCATCGACTAGGCCCTCCAGGCTGCGCAGGTTGTGCTCGATAACGGCGTGTCCCGCCAGCTCGTACAGGGCCTTGGGTGTGCGCGCCGTCAACGGATAGGTGCGGGTGCTCTTTCCGGCTGCCAGGATTACAGCCTGCATACGACTACCTTCTTGAGCTTGAGGTATGGTTCGGCCGCCGACTCCACTGGGTTTATAACAGAAAAATACGCCCTTGTGAAGCTTCCCGGCCCGAAAAGGCCTGCAACGGGACGCCGGGGGCCGTGAAAAACGGCCGCCGGGACGTCGCGGCCCCGGTCGAGAACCCGCGACGCCCGGAACCGGCACGGTTTTTGCATCTCGGCGACCGTGAGGCCGATGCTAACGGTCCGCCTCCGCAAAAAC
>WJLX01000097.1 GCA_014728225.1 Candidatus Coatesbacteria bacterium
AAGGCCTACCACGGCGGTTTCAAGCACAAGTTCAGTCTCTTCATCAGGGAGATGGAGTTCAGATTCAACCAAAGAAACGATCCCGGCATGATAGACTACCTAAAAAGCATCCTGATTGGTCCATGATCGTGTGTGATCCCAAGCTTTTTTTACTCTATGCAACCACAAGGTCGTTGTCAAGTTGAAATTCGCGCCTTCTCATTCTGCCCAGAAGCCTGTGTTTGTACTTTGACTGTTCTTTGAAGCTCGATTTCCAGTCATCCATGATCGCTTGACAGCCCCCCGGCGGCGGCCTATACTTCCCCCCGGTTACCGTATTCACAAATCCCGCGCCCCATAACGGGGCGCCGACACTTGCGACACAGGGGGTTCGCCTTGGGCAAGAAGCAGCAGAGCCTGGTCACCTACACCAAGCAGGAGGCGCTGGACTATCATAACGCCAACTTCGCCGGCTCCGGCAAGATCGAGGTCGTCAGCAAGGTCCCGGCGCGCAACGCCAAGGACCTGACCCTGGCCTACACCCCCGGGGTGGCCCAGGCCTGCCGCGAGATCGCCGCCGACGTGACCCGGGTCCACGACTATACCGCCAAGGACAACACCATCCTCGTCGTTACCGACGGTACGGCCATCCTCGGTCTGGGCGATATCGGCCCCGAGGCCGGTCTGCCGGTGATGGAGGGCAAGAGCGTCCTGTTCAAGATGCTGGCCGGCGTGGACGCTTTCCCCATCTGCCTGCGCACCACGGACACCGAGGAGATCATCCGCACGGTCAAAGCGATGGAGCCCGGCGTCGGCGGCATCAACCTCGAGGACATCTCGGCGCCGCGCTGCTTCGAGATCCTGGCCCGCCTGCGCGACGAGATGGATATCCCCGTCTTCCACGACGACCAGCACGGCACGGCCGTCGTCGTCCTGGCCGCGCTTTACAACGCGCTCAAGCTCGTCGGCAAGCGGATGGGCGAGGTCAAGGTCGTCGTCAACGGCGCCGGGGCCTCCGGCATCGCCGTAACCAAGCTGCTGATGACCGCCGGCGTGGCCGACGTCATCCTTTGCGACTCCCGCGGCGCCATCTACGAGGGCCGCACCGACAACATGAACCCCTTCAAGGACGAAATCGCCCGGGTCACCAACCGCGAGGGCGTTCAGGGCTCCCTGGCCGACGCCGTCAAGGGCCGCGAGGTCTTCCTCGGCCTCTCCGTGGCCGACCAGCTCTCCCAGGACATGGTGCGCTCGATGGCCGACGAGCCGATCGTCATGGCCATGGCCAACCCCGACCCGGAGATCATGCCCGAGGACGCCGCCGCGGCCGGCGCCCGGATCATCGCCACCGGCCGCTCCGACTACCCCAACCAGATCAACAACGTCCTGGGCTTCCCCGGCATCTTCCGCGGCGCCCTGGACGCCCGGGCCTCCGACGTCAACGAGGCCATGTTCCTGGCCGCCGCCAAGGCCGTCGCCGAGCTGATCCCGGAAGACGAACTCAGCGAGGACTACATCATCACCAAGCCGACGGATCCCCGGGTGATGCCCGCCGAGGCCGCCGCCGTGGCCCAGGCCGCCATGGAGACCGGCGTAGCCCGTCGCCGAGTCGACATCGAGGACGTCAGGCGCCAGTGCGAGTACTTCATCGAGGTCAACCGCGAGCGCTACGACTTCTTCGAGAAGTACGTCGAAGACCATCCGGCCCCGGCGCGGATCGTCTAGCCGTTATCGAACAGTTAGGTTATCCGGGCGGGGCCTGAGCCCCGCCCGTTCTCTTACCCATCGCAGCGGGCCCGTCACGCTTGTTGCATTCCGCGGCCTCCCTCGTCGGGAGTCCGCGGGCAACAAGCGCGCCGGGCCCTCGTTTGTCGTGTTTGGGCGGTGTCGGAGGGGTGCCGACTGATAAACAAGCTTTCTGATGACTATGGTCTGTTGTTATTTTTCTTTCACGGATTGTATGCTGTATTTACCCTAAAAAAGGAGGAAGATGCTGCTAGAAGAAGAAGGGGTCACTCCCCATGGGCTAGCCGGAGGTGCCGGTCAGACAAAAGGCGTGCAGCCCGACCCTGGTCCTTTCACCCAAGGCGAAACCGGAGATGATGAACCGGGCGGTGAAAGCAAAGTCTCACTAAGAGATGAGCGTGAGTCGGAAGCGAAGCATATTATGGAATCGCTGGCCGTCCTGCGTAACTCGATCCCTGAAGCCACCAAGAAGATCAACCGCAGTTTCAGCTCGATCATCTGGATGAACTGGCTGGCCTTCGTCATCTCTTTAGGGCTCATCGGGGTACTCATCTACCAGCTCATTGCAGGCGAAGCGAGCTGGGAATACCTGGCGGCCGGCGGTGGCGGTCTACTTGTTCTGTTATTCAGCTTCCTGGCAAAACCCCAGTTGCGCCTGCAGCGCAGCATGTTCAACCTCAGCCGCCTGCAGATTATTGTTTACGCTTGGTTCTCCCATTTCACCAACTGGGACATCTATCTCACCAATGTGACCATTGGGGATAAGGTATCTGAACGGGTTAAGAAGCTGATTACTGAAAGTGGTTATGACATCGTCACCAAGATGAAGAATCTGTTCGCTTTGATTGAGGATTTGGAAGACGACCTCAGCTAGTTGGCCTTCACTTTCAATCCGGGCCGACCTTCAGGTCGGCCCCTACAGTTTGGCGCGGAATCAAAACGGGCGGCTGAGGACAGCCGCCCCGACGTATGGCGCTAGTAGGTGTACGGTCTTGTTAGTCAAAGGGGTCGCCCCGAGGGTCGGCCCCGTTGCATAACGTAATGGCAAAAATCGACCAGTTGCGCACTAAAAATCCCCGTCGAGGGCCTCGATTTGCTGCGCCGCGGCGCCGGCCAGGGGGCTGTCGGGATCGGCCTCGATGGTCTTGTTGTAGTAGCGAACGGCCTCGGAGCGCAGGCCCTGCTTATGGTAGATCACCCCGAGGTGGAAGAGGGTCTCGATACGGTCGTCGTCGTATTCGAGGGCGGTCTTGAAGGCGTCCTCGGCGGCGGTCAGTTGGCCCCGGGCGTCATAGACCATCCCCAATCCGTCGTAGGCCCGAGCCAGGTCGGCCTCGAGGTCGACGGCGGTCAGGAACTGGGTCTCGGCCTTGTCGTACTGTTTGAGGCCCAGATAGGTCAGACCGAGGTTGGAGTAGACCGCCGGGTCCTCCGGTGTGACGTCGACGAGGCGCCGCAGGTAGGGCAGGGCGTCCTCGAAACGGCCGAGCTGCATGGCCAGACCGCCGGCCTCCTGCAAGGCTTCGACGTTGGCGGGCTCGAGCTCGAGGCAGTAATCGTAGTAGTTGAGGGCCTCGTCGTACTGTCCGCGGGCGGCGAATGTCCGGCCCAGCCAGTAGTAGCTCTCGGAGCCTTCGGGCAGCTCGACGGCGGCGGACTTGAACTTGGCCTCGGCTTTATCGTATTCACCGGCCTCGAAGTAGGCGATGCCTTCCTCGAGGAGATCCTCGGCGTTGAGGACGCGGAACAGATCAATGGCCCCGGCGGCGACGACCAGACCGAGCAGGGCGGCGACTAAGATCGGCTTGAAATAGCGCATGGTTCTACTCGAGGGTCATGGTGTCGAAGTACAGCTCCCCGGCACCGTGGTTTTGGGTGGGCAAGACGACGAGGTAGATACGGGTCAGGGCGAGGGGCGGGTGGCGGCGGGCGTGCTCGTCGGTCAGGCCGACGAGGTCGCTCTGCCGCAGCCGGCACTCGCGCCAGGAGTTCTTCCAGTCGACGGCGCCGGTCAGGTCACCGACGAACTTGGCGCCGGTGGCGTCGATGAACTCGGCGCGCAGCCAGCCGTCGGAGCCGTCGCCGTAGACCCAGACGCTGAGCTCCTGCCAGTTGAGGGGCAGCAGGTGGGAGGTCTCGGCATAGGCGGCGGCGGTTTCTCCCCGGGCGCCGCTGAAGTCGTAGACCAGCTTTGCCGAGTACTGACCCTCCCTGACGGGTTCGTCGCCGAAGCTGTGGGTCAGGTAACCGTCGACGGCGGCGGGATAGGAGCTGAAGGCCCAGCCGTTCATCTCCTCGAAATCGGCGATGACCCGGTCGGCGGTTGCCGCCACCTGGGGGGCTTCGGGGGCCTGACGGGGCGGGGTCTCCCGGGCCGGGGTGATCACCGGCGGCTCGGGCTCCTCGCGGCAGCCGGCGATGACGAGCGCCAACAGTGGCAGTCCCGTCAGAACGATCTTCATGGGCGACAGGTTTCTTTTCACGGGCCGTAACTCAATCGAGGTCTTCGTCGGGGGCCGGCGGGTTGTCGAAGTGGTCGGCCACCTGGCGGATGTCGGCGGTCCGCTCGGCGGGCAGGAACATCACTGCGTCGTCGGTTAGGACTATGACCATGTTACGCTGCTCGATGAGGACCAGTTGCAACCCGGTGGCATTGTAAATCAGATTGTCCTCGCTGTCGATCATGTAGGGCGGCGGACCATCGGCGGTGTTGACGATGGTGTTGCCGGTGGCGTCGGGGGAGAAGACCCGGCGCAGGCTGGTCCACTGCCCCAGATCGTCCCAGCCGAAACTGGCCGGGACCATCACCACGTTGCCGGCGTTCTCCATCACCGCGTAGTCGATCGAGATCGAGCGCACCGTCTGGTAGCAGGATTCGACGAGTTCGGGCGGTGTGGGGATCGCCGGATCCGAGCCCAGCGGCTCCAGGGGCCAGTAGACCCCGGGGGCGCTCTCCTCGAGTGCCCGCAGGATGATCGAGCTGCGCCAGATGAACATCCCGGAGTTCCAGTAGTAGCCCGGCGTCTCGGCGAAACCGACGGCCCGGGTGTAGTTGGGCTTCTCGGTGAAGCGCTCGACGGGCTGGCAGTCGACGCCGGGGACGTCGCAACTCTCCCCGGTTGTTTTGATGTAACCGTATTGGGTTTCGGGCCGAGTGGGCTCGATGCCCAGCACGACGAGGGCCTCGCGCCGGACGGCCACCTCGACCGCACCGAGGATGACCTCGGCGAAGCCGTCGCGGTCGACGACGCGCTGGTCGGCGGGTAACATGACCAGGATCGGATCGCCGAAGCGCTTGCGGGCCTCGAAGGCGGCGTAGGCCACACAGGGGCCGGTGTTGGCGCCCTTGGGTTCCAGCAGATAGTTCTCCTCGGGCAGCTCGGGCAACTCGGCGGCCAGGACCTCGATCAGATCGCGCCGCGTCACCAGCAGGATGCGCTCCAGGGAGGTCAGCAGCAGGGCACGCTTGAAGGCGGCGCGCAGCAGGCTCTCCTCACCGCCGAAGTGCAGCAACTGCTTGGGTCGGCTCTTCTTGGACAGGGGCCAGAAGCGCTGGCCGCTGCCGCCGGCCATCAGGGCGACGACGGGCTTTTCCATCTCAGTCAAGGTTACTCCCGATTGTGTTGAAGGCGCTCGAGACGGCTCGGGGTCAGGGCTCGCGGGGCAACAGGCGGTGGTAGCCCAGCTTTTCGGCCAGGCCGCCGGGGCCGTTGAGGGGCACGGCGACCAGAGCGCGCCACCAGCCGTCGCCCAGTTCGGCGCGTTCGACGACGCGGTAGCCGGGCAGCTCGTCGAGTTGGACCTCGAGGCGCACCTGCTCGTTGATCCGCACCACGGCCAGCTTGAGAGCCTCTACTACGGCGGCGCGCAGGGCCAGATAGCGGCCGCGGGCGGTGCCCCGGTACTCGACGGGGGCGCGGCCGGTCCCCGCGGCGTAGAGCAGGTCGTCGGCGAAAACGAAACCGGCGGCGTCGGCGTCCAGGTAGAGATCGTTCCACTCCGGCGTGGGCCGCCACAGCTCGTCCCGCCTGGAGAACGTCCACTCCAGTTCACGCAGGTAGACGGCCTCGTCGGTGGCCAGGGGCAGACCGCCGTCGGCATAAACGAGGACGCGCAGGGTGCCGTCGGCACCCCGAGGAATGAGGCCGCCGGGGTTGGGACCGTCGAGGAGCAGATAGCGGGGATTGGAGCTGGCGAAGCGGGTGACGTCGCGGGAGGACTGCCAGAGACGCCAGTGCTCGTCGAGGTCGGAGTTCGCCGTCACGGCGGGCGCCGGGTTGCTTGAATGATCGTAGACGTAGACGGCGAGACCGTCGCCGGGACGCACCGCCCACCAGTCCACGGCCAGGGCGAAGCTGACGGCCCAGGGCGGCGGGGTGACCGAATAGACGACCCAGGAGCCGGCGGGTCCGCCGAGGAGTTGCAGTTCCTCCCCGGCGGTTTCCCGGATCAGCCCCCGGGTCCGTTCGTAGTCCACCGCCGCCTGTTCGTGGGCGTTCACCGGCGCCGCGACCGCCAGGGCGATCGCCGCCAGCCCGAGGGCGGAGATGAACTTCATCGCTTACTCCAGCGAGGCTTCCAGCTCGTTGATCAACTCTTCGACCCGAGCCATGTTGCGCCCTTCGGCCGCCCAGTCACCGGTACGACGGGCCTCCATCGCGGCGTTCCAGGCGTCGGCGAGTTCACTGGTCAATTCGAGGACGCCGGCGGGCAGCTCGCTCTCGGTCGTCGGGGCCAGCCCGACCTCCTCCAACGCTTCGGCGGCCTCCTCGACCTCGGCGGTCTCGGCCTCCTCGGCCTCCGCGGTCTCCTGTTCCGGCGGGAAGAGGCTGTTGAGCGCCCGGCGCAGGCTGTCGGACATATCGACATCGCCGCCCTGGACGCTGCGGGGGTACATGGCGATATTGTCCCCGTGAGCCAGTACGATCAGAGCGATCTCCGGGATCGGCTCGTCGCTGGCCCGCAGGTAGATGGGCTGGACGTAGAGCACCGAATCCTCGATCGGCAGGATGACCATTCGGCCCTCCTGGACGTTGGAACTGCCCTCGGACCACAACGACTGGGCCTGGGAGTAGGCCGGGTCCTGGGCGATCAGGCTCTTGATCTGCTTGGGACCGTAGACCAGACGGGTGGCCGGGAAGGTGTAGAGGATCAGCTCGCCGTAATTGGGTTCGTCGCAGCGGGCGCACATCCAGCCGACCATGTTGTTGCGGTTCTCACCCTTGGGGACGAAGGGGGTGATCAGCAGGAACTCCTCGTTTTCATGGCGCGGCAGCTTCATCGTCATGTAGTAGGCGTTGAAGATCCCGCCGCTCTCGTTGCCCGGGATGACCCAGGAGTCGCTCTTCTGGTAGAAGACCCAGGGGTCGCGCATGTGGTAGCGGGAGAAAACCACGGACTGAACGGCGAAGAGTTCGTTGGGATAGCGGATGTGGTCGTGAAGCTCCGGCGGCATCTCGGTCAGGGGCTTGTACATTCCGGGGAAGACCTTGGCCCAGGTCTCGATCAGGGGATCGACTTCGGTGATATAGAAGTCCATCTTGCCGCTGTAGGCGTTGACGACGACCTTGACCGAGTTGCGGATGTAGTTGAAGCTCTCGGAGAGCATCGGTTCCGAGTAGGGGTAGAGCGCCGTGGTGGTGTAGCAGTCGACGATCCAGTAGATGCCGTCGTCGGTGAGCACGGGATAGGCGTCGGAGTCCTGGACCAGGTAGGGGGCCACCTGGCGTACGCGCTCGGAGACGTTGCGCCGGATCAGCAGCTCGCTCTCTGCGGTGATGTAGTCGGAGAGCAGGACGTCGATGTCGCCGACGAAGATGCTCATCAACAACCGGCGCCAGAAACCGCCGACGGGGATTCCGCCGCCGCCCTCGTAGTTGTAGTTGACGTTGACGTTGCGGTCGGCGTCGTAATAGTCGATCTCCTCGGCCCCGCTGGGGCAGAAGGCGTAGTCCATTTCGCCCTCGCCGAAGTAGATGCGGGGCTGGGCGATGTCGAGGTCCAGCTCGTCGATGTTGAGCGGGATGTCCTGGACGTAGGGCACGGGCTTGCCCGAGGGGGAAACCAGGTTGACCGGGTTGGCCACGGCGCCGTAGCCGTGGGTGTAGCTCAGGTGGCGGTTCTGCCAGGTCTGAGCCTGCTCGGGCAGCTTGTTGCTGTTGAGTTCGCGCAGGGAGACGACCATCGAGGTCTGGAAGCCGTCGATGTCGTAGCGGTCGATATCCATCTCCAGGAACTCGTAGTAATCGCGGAAGGTCTGCTTCTGGGTGTAGAAGTCGTTGAGCGGCGCCCAGTCCCAGAGGCGGATGTTGCGGATGGTGGCCTCGTTGTTGTCGATGTCGGTGCGGTTCAGCACACTGATGGTCTCGTCACCGCCGACGTCTTCGCCACCGCCCTCGAGACCGGCCAGCTCGACGAGTTCCTCCTCCGTGGTGCGCTGGAGACCGCCCTGCTCGCCGAAGGCCAACAACTGGACCTCGTCCAGCCCGTAGGCCTGTCCGGTGTAGGCGATGTTGTGTTCGATGTAGGGCTTCTCGTACTCGTACTGGTTGGGCTCGACGATGAAGTCCTCGACCACCCAGGGCACCACGCCCAGCAGGATCCAGGGCAGCACGATGAACACGGCCAGGATCAGCAGGATGGCCTTGAAGTTGTTCGACTTGAGCCAGGTCAGCAGGAAGAAGGCCGCGCCGAAGGCCAGGGTCAGCCAGAACAGCACCTGGTACATCGGCAGGTCGATGTTGACGTCGGTATAGGAGGCGCCGAAGACCCCGCCCCGGACGGAATGTAGCAGGTCGAACTTCTCCAGGTAGTAGCCCCAGGCCTTGAGACCGAACATCACCCCGACGAGGGCGAAGATGTGGCCCTTGACCAGGCGGGAGCTGCGCAGGTGCCAGGGGCTGCGTTTGCGCTTGACGCGCCGGGGACCGCTGTTGAGCAGCCCGTCGTCCCCCGTGCTGGAGCGCCGCAGGCCTTCGACCCAGATCATCCGCCGCAATACGTAAATCCCGACGACCAGCAGGGTGGCGATGAAGACGGCGCCGAAGAGCTGATCGTAGATCAGGCGGTAGAAGGGCAGCTTGAAGATATAGAAGGAGATGTCTTTGGCGAAGATCGGATCGGCGCTGCCGAAGGCCGTGGCGTGAATGAACTTCTGGTAGACCTGCCAGCTACCGCCGCTGGTGACGCCGTTGAAGATGGCGAACAAACCTCCGACAAAGAAGGCGAACAGCAGGTCGTGCTTACGCAGCTTGCCGCCCAGATCGGGTAGCGTGACCGCCTCCTCGGAGACGACCTGCTGGCCGGAGCGGCTGAAGAAGTGCGCCAGTAGCAGGTTCAGGGCCACGATGATCCCGTAGCCGGCGAAGACGATCAGGCCGAACTCCACCCCCGCCCAGAAGCGGGTCCAGAAGACGGACTCGTAGCCCTCGGCGTTGAACCACATGATGTCGACGAAGAAGTCCGTCAGCATCACGGCGATAACTAACAGGCCCACCAGGACGCCGATGGTTATCAGGATGCCCTTGCGGGAGAGCCACTTCATGGAATAACCCCTTCCCCCGGCCGTCCTCCGGCCGGATCGCGTCCCGGATCGCACTCCGGAGCGCCGCAATTCAGAAAAAGGACCAGACGGGATGTAACAGACTTGCCACTTAATTCGGGGAGTCCGCTGGTGTACAATGGTCCGTGACGTTCAGCAATCGCCGGCGACCCTGAGTGCGGGCGCACCATAAACGGTCGGTCGCGCACCGCAGGACAAATCCCGTCGGAACAGGTTTTCGTTTTAGTTCGTGTTTGAATCCTACCACCGGCGGCCGGTCAGGTCAACAAAGGCCCGTCCCGCGGCGCGCCGAACAACCCCGAACACCGCCAGGTCGGAGACGGTTTTCTTGACGCTCGACCAAGTTGGGTAGTAGCATAGGAACTCGTCAAAATGAAAGTGGCCTGAACCTGATGATAGATAATCTCGATAAGCAACCGATCGAGATTCAGGCGACCCGCCTGACCGAGCTGGCCAACAGCGGCGATGTCGACGGCCTTCAACGGCTGGCCGCCGCCGGTCATCCCGCCGACCTCTCGGCGGCCTTCGCCCAGTTGGACGAAGAACTCCAGTTGAGGCTGCTCGAACTCTGGCCGCCGCAGAGCGTCGCCGAGCTGCTGCTGGAAATCGGCGGGCACCTCGCCGTCGACTACTTCGCCGACGTCCCCGTCGAGCGCGCCGCCCGCGCCATCTCCGTCCTCGACGCCGACGAGGCCGCCGACCTGCTGGCCGACATCGAGCCGCCGCTGCGCGAGCGCATCCTGGCCGCCGCCTCCCGGGAAACCGCCGCCGAGATCAGCGACCTGCTGACCTACCCCGAGGACAGCGCCGGCGGCCGGATGAGCCTGGACTATGTCTCCGTCCCCGAAAGACTGACCGTGGGCCGCGCCCGCGGAGAGGTCCAACAGAGCATCGGCGACGAACAGCACATCAATCTTTACCTGACCGACGACGGCGCGCGCCTGGTGGGGGTGGTCTTCATGGAACGCCTGGCCTCGGCCGCCGCCGACAAACCGTTGCGGGACCTGATCGAAACCGACTACAAGACCGTCGGCCCGGCGATGGATCAGGAGGAACTGGCCGCCCTCTTCCAGCGTTACGACCTGCTGGCCGTCCCCGTCACCGACGACGACGGCCTGCTCCTGGGCGAGGTGACCGTCGATGACATCCTCGACGTCCTGCGCGAGGAGGCCACCGAAGACATCTTCAAGATGGCGGCCACCTCGGATGAGGAGCTCGAGGTCAGGAGCGCCTTCAGCGTCGTCCGTCTGCGCCTGCCCTGGCTGCTGGTCTGCCTGCTGGGCGCCCTGTTCTCCGGCACCATCATCGGCCTGTTCAGCTACGCCATCGAGCAGGTCATCGCCCTGGCCGGCTTCATCCCCGTGATCACCGCCATGGGCGGCAACGCCGGCCTGCAGTCCTCGACCGTGGTGGTGCGCAACCTGGCCCTGGGCCGGGCCGAACCGAAAAACATTCTGCGCTCGGCCCTGCGCGAGCTGCGCGTCGGCGCGCTGCTGGGTTTCTTCTGCGGACTGATCGTCGGCGCCCTGGCCTGGGCGGTCGGCGGCAACCCCATGCTGGGCGTCGTCGTCGGAACCGCGATGGTCGGCGCGATCATTATCGCCACCCTGGTGGGGGCCTTCATGCCGCTGTTCTTCAAGCGCATCGGCGTCGATCCCGCCTTGGCCTCCGGCCCCTTCATCACCACCGCCAACGACATCATCGGCCTGACCATCTACCTCGGCCTGGGGATGTTGATGCTCGACCTGTTACTCTAACCTCTTCAACCTGATCACGCAACGAAAGGGCTATTTGTGCAAGATGACGGCAACATCGAACAATCCCCGGATATTGAATCACCAACAGAAGAATTCCCCTCGGCTGAGGCAGAGGAAAACGTGAACGTCGAGATCGATCTCAACGCCCGCACACTGCGCGCCGAGGGTCCGCGCGATTTCGTCGAGGAGCAAATCCGGCGCTTCAACAAGCTGCTGGAGGAGCACCCGCGACGCTACGGACGCCGCGGTCGCGGCCGCCCGCGGTTAAGACCCGATCCCGCCGAGATGCCCGAACTCGTCCTCGACGGCACTCAGAATGCCCCACCCCTCGAGGAGTGGTTCTCTCCGGCCAACCCGCGCTCAAACTACCAGCGCTGCGCCCTGTTCATCTACTACCTCAAAAACGTCCTCGACCGCGAACCGATCATTCACGAGGACGTCTGCGCCTGCTTCCGCCACCTCGACCTCAAACCGCCGGCCAACATCCAGGTCTGCCTTTCCGAGGCCAAGCGCAAGTACGGTTTCGTCGAGATGCCGGGCAACGGCACCGTGCTACTCAAACCGGAGGGTGTAGAGTACGTCGAGAACGAGATCCATGAAGACGGCTAAACCCGGTTTGTTGGCGCGCCTTTCCCGCTGGCGACGACGCCAGCCCCCCCTGGCCGGACTGTTCACCGATCTGCTGCTAGTGATCGTCCTGCTCGTACTCTGCCGCAGCCTGGCCGTCCAGGGCTCCTACGTCCTGTCCGACTCCATGGAGTCCACCCTGTTGCCCGGGGACTGGCTGCTGACCGACACCCTGATCTACCAGCTGCGACAACCGCGGCGCGGTGAGATCGTCGTCTTCCCCGCCCCCCTCGAGCCCGGCCTGGATTACGTCAAGCGCCTGATCGCCCTCCCCGGCGATCGAGTCAAACTGATCGGCGATCGGGTGGTTCTCAACGGTGAACTCCTCGAGGAGCCCTACCTGTCAGCGGAGCTGCTCGCCGTCGATCCCGCGCCGGAGCGTATCAACGCCGCCGAGGAGCTTGTCGTCCCCCCGGGCGAATGCCTGGTGCTGGGCGACAACCGGCCCCACTCCAAAGACAGCCGCAGCTGGGGCCTGCTGCCCCTTGAGGACGTCTTCGGCCGGGTCGAACTGGTCTACTTTTCCTACGCCCCGGGGACCGAGGGTGAAGGCGTACGCTGGTGGCGCACCGCCGTCCCGCCGGACGGAGCGAGTCCCTACTGAAACTACCGTCGGCCCGCTCCGGCTGAACCCAACCCCTCCGGGTTGGGTTCTCTGTTTACGTAAGCTAGAGCCACCGTTTGGCGCGGACGATCCGGTCAGACCCCTGGAAAAACCCGCCGTCGGCAACCCCGAGCGACCGGCGATCCCGCACCGCCGGAACCGGCACGGTTTTTGCATCTCGGCGACCGTTACGGCTGCTGTTAACGGTCCGCCTCCGCAAAAAC
>WJLX01000098.1 GCA_014728225.1 Candidatus Coatesbacteria bacterium
GCTTCAACCCTCGAGACGCCGAAAACGCGCTAAACTACCTCAGGAGCAGACTTCGCGCTTGGTCACAATTAGGTGATAATCCCTATTATTTTAAGAAAATCTAGGTAATCTTCATATAGTTTACAGAAGATAATCTCTTCGTTTCCCATAATAACCTCCTAATGCGCGGCCAGCCAGTTATCCCCGACGCCGAGCTCGACGGTCAGCGGCACGCTGAGCTTGATCAGCCCCTCGTGGGCCTGCTCCATCGCCCGGCGCAGCAGATCGCTGACGGCCTCGACCTCCCCCCGGGGGGCCTCGACGAGGAGTTCGTCGTGGATCTGCAACAGCAGCCGGGCCTGGAGCTCGGCGCTCCCCAGGGCCTCCTCGGCGCGGATCATGGCCAGCTTGCAGATGTCGGCGGCGGTGCCCTGGAGCGGGGCGTTGAGGGCGGCGCGCTCGGCCGCCTCACGTACCCGGCGGTTGGGGGAGTTGATCTCGCCGAAGGGCCGGCGGCGGCCGCAGAGGGTCACGGTGTAGCCCAGTTTGCGCACACGCTCGGTGTGGCGCTCCATCCACTCCTTGACGGCGGGGTACTTGCGGAAGTAATTGTCGATGAACTCCCCGGCCTCGTCGCGGCCGATGTCCAGGTCCCGGGCCAGGCCGTAGACCCCCTTGCCGTAGATCAGGGAGTAGTTGACGATCTTGGCGCTGTTGCGCTGCTCCGGGGTGACCTCGTCGGGGTCGCACTCGAACAGGGTGGCGGCGGTGGCGGCGTGGACGTCGACGCCGGAGCGGAAGGCCTCGATCAGCCGGGTCTCGCCGGAGACGTGGGCCAGCAACCGCAGCTCGATCTGCGAGTAGTCGGCGCTGACCAGCTTCCAACCCGTCGGAGCGGTGAAAGCGGCGCGGATGCGGCGGCCCAGCTCGGTGCGGATGGGGATGTTCTGCAGGTTGGGGTCCGAGGAGGAAAGGCGCCCGGTGGCCACGGCGGCTTGGTGCAGGGTGGTATGCAAGCGGCCGGTGGATTGTGCGATCCGCTCGGGCAGCCGGGCGGCGTAGGTGCCCTCGAGCTTGGCCAACTGGCGGTAGTCGAGGATCACCCGGGCGATCTCGTGCTCCGGGGCCAGCTTCTCCAGCACGCTCTGGGCCGTCGAATAGCCCGTCTTGGTCTTTTTGGCCCCGGGCAGGTCGAGCTTGTCGAACAGCACCTCGCCGACCTGCTTGGGCGAGGCGATGTTGAACTCGATGCCGGTCAGCTCGTGGGCCCGCTCCTCGAGCTCCTCCATCCGCCGGCGCAGCTCGGCGGCGAAGTCGCCGAGGGCCTGCCGGTCGAGCCAGAGGCCCCGACGCTCGACGGCGGCCAGCACCGGGGTCAGCGGCAGTTCGATCCCACGGTAGACCAGCTCCAACTCGGCCTCGGCCAGCTTCTTCTCCAGCACGGGCCACAGGCGCAGGGCGGCGGCGGCGTGACCGGCGGCTTCGCTCTGCTCCGGCTCGGCGAACAGGTCGCCCTGGGCCTCGTCCCCACCCCCCCGCGGCCGCTCGCCGAGGTGTTTCTGGCAGTAGTCGGCCAGCCCCCGGGGCGGACGGTCGGCCTCCAGCAGCCAGCCGGCCAGCATCAGCTCCTCGAAGGTCCCCAGCTCCTCGCTGAGCGGCTTCAAGGCGTAGCCGATCGCCGTCACCCCGTCGGCGTTCAGCAGCTCACCCAGCCAGGCCGGGAGGCCGTCCTCGCAGGGGACCAGCAGCTCGGCATCGCTCCGGACGGCCAGCCGCAGGGCCCGCAGCTCGTAACTGCGGTCGTCGCGATACTCGCCCAGGGGTATCAGCGCTAGCCGACCGGCGTCCTTGACGGCCGCGCCAAAATCCTCCGGCGGCCCGTCGTCGGCCGTGGTGAAACTGACCTCCCGACTCTCGGCCAGGCCCAGCTCCCGGGTCAGGCTGGCGAAGCGCAGGCTGGAAAGCAACTCGCGGGCCTCGTCCCCGGGCGCCGAGAGACGCAGCTCGTCCAACCCGGGCACCGGCGTTTCCTCGTCCAGCCCCACCAGCCTCCAGGTCAGCCGGGCCTCCTCCTCGTGCTCGCGCAGCTTCTCGCCCAGCTTGCCCTTGACCTCGTCGGCGTGATCGAAGATGCTCTCCAGGTCACCGTACTCCTCCAGCAGCCCGGCCGCTTTCTTCGGCCCCACCCCGGGTACGCCGGGGAGGTTGTCGACGGTGTCGCCGGTCAACGCCAGCAGGTCGCGCATCTTCTCCGGCGCCACCCCGAACTTCTCCCTGACGTAGTCGGCGTCGCGCAGGCTCTCCTCGCCCTTGCGCCCGTGGGCGATGTGGCGCACCGCCGGGCCGATGAGCTGCATCAGGTCCTTGTCGCCGGTGAAGATCAGCACCTCGTAGCCCGCGTCGCGGGCCTCTCGGGTCAGGGCGGCGATGGCGTCGTCGGCCTCGTAACCCGGCACCTCGACCACGGGCCAGCCCAGGGCCGGGTAGAGTTCCCGCAGGCGCTCCATCTGCGGCGGCAGCTCCGGCGGCGTCGGCGGCCGGTTGGCCTTGTAGTCCTCGAAGACCTCGTGGCGGAAGTTTTTCCCCGGCGCGTCGACGACGAAGGCGAAGCGCTCCTCGGCGTACTCACCGAGGTGCTTGCGGTACCCCCCCTTTTCCGCGCCGTCGAACAGGTGCCGCCGGATCAGCCCCAGCACCAACCGGGTGGCGCCGTAGAGCGCCGCCACATTGACCCCCTCCTCGTCGGTCAGCGAGGACTTGATCGAGTGGAAGGTGCGAAAAATCAACGAGTAACCGTCAACCAGCAGCAGGCGCGGCTTGTCCGACATCGTTCTCCTCGGGCGGGGGCGGGCGTGAACCTCAAGACGTTTATCCGATTATAGCACCCGCCGGGGACGGGGGTAAAAGGACGCCCGGTGGCTGACCCCGTTGAAAACAGCCCGGCATAATCCGAGTGCTCACCCCCGGCGATAAGCTCAGCGCGCCGGAACCGGCACGGTTTTTGCATCTCGGCGACCGTTGGAACGAGGGTAACGGTTCGCCTCCGCAAAAACCGTGCCGGTTCCGGCGCTGAGCCACGTCTAGCTGCCGACGTTCGGGGGCTGTTTTTCAACGGGGTAAGGCGGCCCACCAGGGGTGTTCGCACTGAACAAGCCCAGCCTCACTGGCAGGAGGCTAGGTGTTTCGTTGAACCTGTCAACACCCTCTGCTAAACTCTTTCTATTCGGTGGAAGACCGTTTCCGCGGCCCACCCGAGCAGGTGAAGGGAGCATAGCCTCTACTGGAAGGAATAATGATGGCCGTCGAACAAGCTGTCGTCGAGCGGATAATCGAGCTGGTGCGCGTTGTCTACCCGGGCTGGGTAGATTTCGATGATCCACGGTTGCACAAAGACGAGTTGGATTACAAGCGGCAAACCGTCGAGTTGGCCGCCGAGTTGCTGGGCGCCGAGCGTCTGAGCGAGCTGTTGGAGGCCGGGGACACCGGGGAGTTCATCGAGAGTCTGGAGCGCGTCGGTCGGGACAACAACCTGCTTTACAACGCCGCCCCCAGCCGGGGCGACCTGAACATCCTCTACGCCGAGAACCTGGATAAGGCGGCCTTCTGTCGGGCGGTTTTAGAGCTGCTCCACGGCGAGGAGCCCGTCGGCGAGCGTCTGGGGACCTACCTGGACTACATCCGGTCTCACGAGCTGCCCGACAAGTGGACCTTTTCCACCTACTTCCTCTTCTTCACCCAGCCGGAGTCCGAGCTGTACATCAAGCCGATGGCCGTCAAGCGTTTCCTCGAGCTCATCGATCGCGCCGAGCTCTGGGATTCCAATCCCAACGCCGACAGCTACCTCAAGCTGCGCGGGCTGGCCCATGAGCTGCGAGCGGCCTTCGCCGACCGCGGCGCCCGGGACATACTCGACGTCCAGAGCCTGATCTGGGTCTGCCGGCTGGCCGACGATCAGCTCCAGCAGCCCCTGGTCTCCTCGGAGCGGGCCGAGGAGTTCACGGAGTTATTCGCCCGCTTCACCGCCGAGTACCCGCACGAGAGCAGCTTCGCCGAGCATCGCAGGCTCTACGAGAAAGGTCGGCGGCGGGGACAGGAGAACTGGGAAAGGGTGTTGAAGGCTCGCGAGGCCGGGCAGGAATACACCGACCTGGTCCTCGAGAACCTGCTGCCCCACTTCGACAGCAAGGCCAACCGGGAGCGCGACGTCTGGATCAGCGTGGCCCCGGTCATCCGCAGTGACCTGCGGGGTTGGTTCGAGAGTCAGGGTTGGGTCGAAGCCGGCGATTGGCCCCGGGTGGCCGAGGCCGTGGTGGGCTTCGTCGAGCGCTGTCTGTCCGGGCCCGACGAGTTGGACGCCGCCTGCCGGGAGTTCGCCGAGCTGGACTTCATCAAGGGGATGCAGGCCGGTTTTCTCTCGCCGATCCTCAACGCCCTGGAGCCCGAACGCTTCCTGCTGGTCAACTCCAAAAGCTGTCGGCTGATCGACCACTTCTGCGGGACCCGGTTGACGACAACTCTGACCGACTACCCGGAGCTCAACAAGCTTGGCTTGACGATCCTCGACGAATTGGGCGACGAACTCGAGCTCGCCGCCGCCCCTGAGTTGGGGCCAGGCGACGTGCTGGACATGTTCGCCCACTGGTTGGTCGCCGTCTACGGCTATGTCTTCAGGGAGGTCGATTACTGGAAGGTGGCCCCGGGTCCCGAGGCGGTTTACTGGAAGGACTGGGTCGCCGGCAACTACATCTCCATCGGCTGGCCGGAACTGGGCGATATCGGCGGTGTGTTAAAACGGGAGTTCGACGCGCGTCGCGACGAGGTGGTTGAGCACAGCGAGGAAACCAAGGCCGGCATCGAGCAGGCCTGGCGCTTCTCGCGGCTCAAACCCGGCGACCGGATCGTCGCCAACAAGGGGACCACAGAACTGCTGGGGTTGGGCACGCTCAGCGGCCCCTACTATTTTGCCGACGGCGAGGAGTACCCCCACCGCCTGCCCGTGGTCTGGGACGACCTGACCCGGCGGCGCATCGACGAGACCGGCTGGCGCCGCACCCTGGTCAAGTTGGACGCCGAGAAATTCCGCCGCCTGAGCCAGGCACCGCCGCTCGAGGAGGACAAAATGACGACGAGCACAGAAAAAACATCGGAGGGCCTGTTCAGCCGGGAGACCTTCGAGCTGCTGGCCGCTCTGCACGAGGACCCGACTAAGGACTTCTACCAGGCCCATCGCGACGGCTTCGCCGAGTACGTCGAGGAGCCGTTCAAGCGGCTGTTCGCCCTGGTCGCCGAACGGCTGCCCGAGCCGATGACCGAGCTGCTGGAGACCGAGAAACGAATCCTGGCCCGCATCCCCAAGAACGACTACGGCCGCGGCGGGGCCTGGGATTACCTCTGGGGCGCCTTCTACCCCGCGGGCGGCCGGCGGATCGCCGACGCCCAGCTCTCCCTCTACATCGATCGCAGGGCTCTGACCTGGGGCTTCTACGTCGGCGAATACGGCGAGGAGTCGCAAGAACGTTTTCTGCGCAACTGCCGGCGGCACCGCCGCGCCCTGCCCGGCCTGCTGCGGGACTCGCTCAAGCGCGAGGGCTTGACGGCGGCTGAGCTGCTCTACGGTGACGAGGCTGAAGAAGAGGTGCTGCGCCAGACCGAGCTCTTCGACGATCCGGCGGCCCTGGCAAGCAACCCCGAGCTGGACGCCTGGCTGGACGAGCCGGCGACCCACGGACTCAACGTTTCGCTGGGTTCAGGCCGCGACGGAGTTCTCGCCCATGGCGCCGCTGAGCTGGCCGAACGGATCGCCGCCGCCTACCGTGCCCTGTTCCCCCTGGTGCTGTTGACCGTGGAGGAAGATCCCCTGCCGGCCATCCGGGAATTCCTGTGCGCCGGTGAGGAGGAGGAGCCGGAGCTCCAGCCGCGCTACCCCCTCGAGCAACTGGCCGCGGAGAGCGGTTTCTCCCGCGAGTTGCTGGAGCGCTGGAAGCGGGCCGTCGAGCGCAAGGGCCAGGCAATCCTCTACGGTCCGCCGGGCACGGGCAAGACCTATATCGCCCGCCGGCTGGCCCGGCACCTCGTCGGCGGCGGCGACGGTTTTCACGAGCTGGTCCAGTTCCACCCCGCCTACGCCTACGAGGATTTTATTCAGGGCATCCGCCCGGAAACCGCCGCCGACGGCGGCTTGAACTATAAGCTGGTTTCCGGACGCTTCCTCGAGTTTTGCCGGCGGGCCGCCAAGCGCAAAGGCCCCTGCGTGTTGATCATCGACGAGATCAACCGCACCAACCTGGCCCGGGTGCTGGGCGAGCTGATGTACCTGCTCGAGTACCGCGAGCAGGCCGTTCCCCTGGCCGGTGGCGACAAACCGTTCAAGATCCCCGGCAACGTCCGGCTTCTCGGGACGATGAACACCGCCGACCGCTCGATCGCCCTGGTCGATCACGCCCTGCGGCGGCGCTTCGCCTTCCTGCGTCTGCAGCCCGACTACGCCGTCCTACGCCGCTACCACGAGCGCGAGGAAACCGGCTTCGACACCCGCCGCCTGGAAGCCGTCCTGCAGAAACTCAACAAGGCCGTCGGCGATTCCCACTACGAGGTCGGTATCACCTTCTTCCTGCGCCCCGACATCGCCGACCAGCTCGAGGACATCTGGCGGATGGAGATCGAGCCCTACCTCGAGGAGTTCTTCTTCGACCAGCCCGGCAGAGTCGAGACTTTCCGCTGGGAGAATATCCACGAGGAAATCCAGTGAAGCCCCGGGTCATCGAGCTGACCGAGTATAAACCCCGGCATCTATCCAGGGACGAGCTGCGGCCCGAAGACGCCCGCCTGCTCTGGGAGCGCTACGGAAAACGAATCAACGTCGATTTTCCCTCGCCGCGGACCGCTGACCGTTACATCTTGACCCCGCAGGGCTGGGTCGGTTACCTGCCGCTGACTCCGGAACTGCACCTGGATCTGCGGACCAAGGTCCCTGTGGTCAGTGTCTTCGCCATGCTGGAATACGCCTACAAGCTGAAGGGCTTCGAGATACTTTCGGGG
The DNA here is from genome assembly GCA_014728225.1 of Candidatus Coatesbacteria bacterium. Taxonomy (NCBI): domain Bacteria; phylum Candidatus Coatesiibacteriota; species Candidatus Coatesiibacteriota bacterium. The sequence continues at coordinate 7,018 of WJLX01000098.1, forward strand.
GTGCGGGACTGCACCAGCCTGGATGAACTATTCGAGAAACTGGCCCACATCCTGGCCCTGCGGGTGTTGCGCCGGGCCCGGCGCGGTTTCTATCGCGAGTACCTGCGTCGTGAGGAATCCCTGCGGCACCTGCGCGGTCGCCTGTTGACACGGGAAGCCCTGCGGAAACCCTGGGAGGTCCGTCTGTGGTGCCGCTACGAGGAGCACACAGCCGACATCGACGACAACACCTTATTGGCCTGGACCTTACAACGGGTCAGCCGCAGCGCCGCCTGCGGCGAGTGCTCCCGACCGGCCATCCGCCGGGCTTACCGCTCCCTGGCCGGTCTGGTGGCCCTGCGCGCCCACGGCGCCGCTGAGTGCCGCGACCGGCTCTACCACCGTCTCAACGAAGACTATCAGCCCCTCCACGCCCTGTGTGCCTTCCTGCTCGAACACAGCGGTCCCGCCCAGGCCGGCGGTGACCGCGACAGCATTCCCTTCCTGCTCGATATGCACAGCCTGTTCGAACTGTTCGTCTTCGGCTGGCTGACGGCCCACGCCCCGCCGCAGTTACTCGTCGACTGCCAGTACGTCACTGATGACGAGCTGGGTTTCCGCGCCGACATCGTCCTCAAGGATCGGACCACCGATAAGCTGCACTGCGTCATCGATACCAAGTATAAAACCCCCGACAAGGCGGCCGCCGCCGATATCCAGCAGGTGCTGGCCTACGCCGAGATGCTGGATTGCGACGAGGCCGTCCTGCTCTACCCCGTCGAGCCGGCTAAGCCCTTCGACGGATGCCCGGGACAAAGCCCGATCCGGGTCCGCACTCTGGCTTTCCCCCTGGACGGTGACCTCGAAAGTGCCGGTAGTAATCTGCTGTCCGAACTCCCTGGTCCCGAGAGCACCGCGCCGACCCGTTGAAAAACAGCCCGGCATAATCCGAGCGCTCACCCCCGGCGGTAAGCTCAGCGCGCCGGAACCGGCACGGTTTTTGCATCTCGGCGACCGTTGGAACGAGGGTAACGGTTCGCCTCCGCAAAAAC
>WJLX01000099.1 GCA_014728225.1 Candidatus Coatesbacteria bacterium
CTGTTTTGATGAATCCAAAGATATATGGTTCAAAAAAGGATGCTCGAATAGTTTTTTCATCGCCTAAAATTTGACGTATCGATTCCATGCTCAATTTACAGATTGATTCCTTTTGTTTTCTATTACGAAGTTTAATTATAAAATATGCTACTAACATTAATGCTGGTACTAGATAAAGTGTCCAACTGTTGGAATTGATAAAAGTTGATAATGCACCCTGATCGGCGGCCAGTAGAATGACTGTGTTGCCGAGCAATAAAACTGCGTTAGCTAAAAAATTGAAGGATTATCACCTAATTATGAACAAGCGTGAAGTATGCTCCTGAGGTAGTTTAGCGGGTTTTCGGCGTCACGATGGTTGAAGCTGAACGATCTTTCAGTGATCAAGAGTCGGTAGTTGCGCTTGAAGCCGCCATGGTCGGCTGTAAGCCGTCGCCGGCAAACTACCAGGGTCTTGTCGTATTTATCGCGCCTATGATCAAAACCGTTGAACGACAGTTTCTTATGGGCCGCCGACTATCGGCTTATCGGTGTAGCTGGTCGGGTCGAGCTCGGCCTGGCGAGCGGCGGTGCGGCGCCGGCGGATTGGCTTACAGTAGCGATAAGCCGTAGCGCGCCGGCTGCCCAACCCCCCGGCGGCTCGGACGATCGGGACGCCGAGCCGGAACAAACGGGCTATCTCACTTATGCGCCCGTCGGCGCGGCGGTAGTGGTAACGGTTGTTGCAGCCGGGACGGTTGCCGTGCCGCTCCGGCGACCAGCTCTTCCCCGACACATTGCCCGCCTCGATCGGTGGCGGGATGACCGACCCGTTCACGCCGCTGGAAGAACCCAACTGCAACAGCTGATGTTCTTCTCCCGTGATGATCCCTAACGTAAAGACGAACTAGACACGTTCAACCCGCTCTGTGAGTGATGATCCGACAGCTTTCATGCACCAGCAACACCAGGTGAAGCCGCCCAAAACGAACAACACAGGCTTTCTCGTACTGTCGCAGTCTTGGCTTTCAGAGCCGCGGTTGATTCACCAAGGCTGGGACTGTCCGCTGACTTCTGGGACACTACAAACAGGGCCGAACAATCGTTCGGCCCTGATATCAATGAGTTACGGTTGCAGCTACAGCGACAGCACCTGGGGACGGCCGTCGGTCTCGTCGATGATCACGCGGGGCGCCACGCCGTAAACCCGGCGCAGGTTGGCCGGGGTGACGACCTCGCCGGGCGGACCCTCGAGGGCCAGCCGTCCCTCGTTCAGGAACAGCAGTCGGTCGGCGTGACGGGCGGCCAGGTTCAGCTCGTGGGTCACCAGCAGGATACCCCGACCGGCGGCGCGCAGCTCGGCGAGGGTAGCCAGCAGGGCGGCGGTGTTGGCGGGGTCGAGGTGGTTGGTCGGTTCGTCCAGCAGCAGCAATTCCGCCCGCTGACAGAGGGCCTGAGCCAGGAAGACGCGCTGGCGCTCGCCGCCGGAGAGCTCGTCGATGCGGCGCCCGGCCAGACCGGCGACGCCGACGCAGCGCAGGGCCTCAGCGGCGGCGTTGTCGTCCGCCGCGCTCCAGGGGCCCAGACCGGGGCGATGGGCGTAGCGTCCCAACAGGACGGCTTCGCGGACGGTGTAGCCGACGGCCTTGGGCAGTAGTTGGGTCAGCCAGGCCACCCGCCGGGCGCGCTCCCGGGACTTCAACGTTGACACCGGCAATCCGCCGAGCAAGACGGTACCAGCCCGGGGCTCCAGATAGCCGCAGGCCGCGGCCAGGACCGTGGTCTTGCCCGCGCCGTTGGGACCGACGAGGGCCGCCAGCTCACCGGCGGCGACTCGAAAGCTCAGTTCACGCAGGACGTCGGCGCCGCCGGGGTAGCCGACGCTGATCCCGTGTAACTCGAGCAGCGTTTGACTCATCGTCGCCCTCGGCGTTTAGAAGATGTGTCCCAGGGCCAGGTGCAGCTCCCAGTTGTCGCCGTAATCGAGCACACCACGCTCACCAGCGGCGTAGCCGCGACCCGGCGCGCCGACGAAACCCAGGTCCAGGCGCACCGGGCCGATGGCCGTCAGATAACGCACGCCGAAACCGTAACCGACGGCCAGGTCGCCCAGGTCGACGAGGTCCGGATCCGGCCAGACCATCCCGCCGTCGACGAACAGGCCGAGGGAAAAATCGCTGTCGGAAAAGTCGATCCGCAGCTCGGCGTTGGCCAGCAGGCTGACCTCGCCGCCGACGGCGGCGTCGGCGGTGTCGCGCGGGCCGACGCTCTTTTCCGGGAAACCGCGCAGGGAGTAGGCGCCGCCGAGGAAGAAGCGCTCGTAGATCGGCACACTGGTCGAATCGGCGTGGGGCAGACAGAGACCGCCGTAGGCGTGCAGCGCCAAACGGACGCTGTCCCCGAAGGGCCGGTAGTAGGTCAACTCCTGGGTCAGCTTGTAAAAATCGTTGTCGCCGCCGAGGATACCACCGGCGTACTCGACGAAGGAATTGCTATAGAAACCGCGCCGGGGCAGGAAGGCGTCGTCGCGCAGGTCGGTGATGAACTGGGTGTTGAGGGCCGTGGTGTTGCGGAAGCCCCGCTGATCGGCCAAGTCCTCCGGGGCGTCGTCGGAGACCTCCCACAGGTTGGCCCGCTCGAAGCGCGCCCCGGGCGAGAGGGTGTAGTTCTCCGCGAACAGCCACTCCAGCCCCAAGTTGGCGCCGAAGCTGTCGACCTTGTAGCTTTCCAGGCGCTCGCGCTCGTAATACAGGCGCAACTTGCCGGCCAGGTTGCGCACGCTGAGCAACCAGGGCTCGCGGTAGGCGGCCTGGTAAAGCTCGCGCTCGAACTGGGTGTTGGCAAAGTCGTAGAGGAAGGCGGCGCCGACCTCCAGATGCTGGAGATTGCCGAAGAGATTGTCGTCGCCCCAGGTGATCTCGAAGCGGGCGCCGGACCCCGCCGCCTGGGAATACTCGTAACCGACGAGGAAGGCCAGCCAGTTGGTCTCGTCGGGCTCGAGCTCGAAGCGCAGCACCACCTCCGTCGCGCCCTCTTCGCGCCCGACCAGGCGGTGGTTGACGTTGTCGAACACCCCGGTGGCGTAGATGTTGCGCTGACTGGTGAAGACCTCGCCCATCGATAGCCAGTCGCCGACCTCGCAAACGATCTCCCGGCGGACGACGCGCTCCAGGATCGGCCGGTGGCCGACGATCTCGATCCCACCCAAGCGGACGCGCCGGCCCTCGTCGACGCTGAAGTGCATATCGACCAGGCGGCCCTGGACCTCGGTTTGGACCTCGACGGCGGCATAGATGTAGCCGTAGTCGGCGTAGAGGCTGCGCAATCTAGCCTCCAGGGTGTCGGTGTAGGCCAGGGTCCAGACGTCGCCGGTTTCGTAAGCCACGGACTCGCGGACCAGGGCGTCGTCGAGCTTGTCGTGGTGCTCGACGGTCACCTCACCGACCCGGCTGGGCGAGCCCTCGTCGACCTCGGCGTAGACGATCAGACCGCCACGCAAACCAAAGCGCCGCTCCGTGTAAACCTCGACGACGGCGTCGCTGAAGCCGTTGTCGCGGTACAGCTCTTCGAGGCGTTCGCGGCCGCGCTCCAGCCGCCGCTCGGAAAGATACTGGCCCGCGCGGACACCCAAGTTGGCCTTGAGGGTGCCGTCGGCCAGGTACTCGTTGCCGCGGAAGGCGACCCTGACGATCTCCTCGGGCTGATAGTCCTCCTCGGCCGCGACGGAAAGGCTCAGCGCCAGAACAAGGGTAAGCAAGAGTGGTTTCACAAGACCGGTGGGGTGGGGTTGAGGTGTACCGTTGTGATTCTCCGCTCAGCGTAGAGCGGATTAGGCGCCGTCGCCGGGGAGACCTTTGTCGATTCCTCGATGGCTCAGGAACGCCCGCCGCCGGAACCGGCACGGTTTTTGCGGAGGCGAACCGTCGCCGCCGCTCCGACGGGCGCCGAGATGCAAAAACCGTGCCGGTTCCGGCGGCGCCAGAGTCGTAGCCGGTGCGACACGCCGGGCACGGGCTGTTTAAGGTCTCCCCGGCGCGGTCGGTTAGAAGCTCAGCGAGGCATCGAGGTCGATGCGCAGGTCCCAGTTGGGCAGCTCGGGGTCCTCGAGGCGTTCGGTTTCGTCGTAGGGCCGGTTAATCCACAGGGGGAAGTGGGCTTCGAGGCTGGCCCCGGCGATGCGCCAGCGCAGCAGGGGTCCGCAGGAGGCCCGCCAGTTGTCGAAGTCGGCCAGCAGCTCGTCCAGGGTCGTGCCGCCGTCGCCGTAATCGAAGAACAGGCCGGCCTCGAAGCCCAGAGCGATAGGGAAGTCGAGTTCGGCGCTCAGGCAGACGGCACCGTCACCGTAGACGTCGAGGTCGTTGTAGCCGCGCATCTCGAGGGCCTGGGGCAGGCGCAGCAGGTGGTATTGGGGCTCGACGTTGTCCTCGGTCAGCTCGAATTGACGTTGGGCGGGGGCGTTGCCGAAGATCTGGCCGACGCTGCAGCGCAGCCGGGTCCACAGCCAGGCGCTCAAGCGGTATTCGAGCAGGTTGACCAGCAGCAGGCGCCAGTAGTCGAAGGGTGGGTGAGTGGGCGCGAGCTCGGGCAGGGGATCGCGGGCGTACTCGAGCTGGGCCAGGAACTGGGGACCGCCGACGGGGCCGCGACCGTTGAGGTAGTAGCGGGCGTAGGCGGAGAGTTGCCGGCCGTCGTCCCCGGCAAGTCCGTTGGGGTAGTAGGAGGCGAAGGGTCGCAGCCAGGCGTAGTTGAGTCCCAGGGTCAGCTCGCTGACGGGGGCCCGGGGCGGCCGGGGACCCCACTGGAGTTCGAGCTGGGCGCTGCCGCCGACCTCGTCGCGTCGGGCGTAGAATCCCAGTCCCAGGCGGGGCCGCAGCGGCGCAGCGGCCAGCGGGGTGGTGTACTGTAGCAGGAAGTTGTAATCGTCGTGCTCGAGGTTGTAGTTGATTACGGTCAGCAGGTCGTGGCTGCCCCAGAGCTGCATCGGCAGCAGGGAGACGCCGCGCCGTCCCCAGAGGGCGCAGCCCAGGGAGAGGGTGTCGTCCTCGTCCAGCCAGCCGAAGGGTGACAGGGAAAGGGTCCAGGCGTCGGGGGGAAACAGCTCGGGCAGCAGGCGCAAGCGCAAGCCGTCGGCCGGATGGCGGGGCGACTCGCCTTCGAGGGCCGCGCGCAACTCTGCGGCGGCCGTGGGGGACCTTTCTTCCGCCGCTTGAGCGAGCAGCTCGGCGGTGTCTCCGGCGCCGTCGTAGAGCCAGCGGACCAGGGCGCGGGGCAGGGGCTCGGCGCCGTGGCGTTCTTCCCAATCCAACAGGGCGCTGGCGGTGCGATCGGCGGCGGCGGCGTTGTAGAGTTCCGGCGTGGGCGACGCGAGGGGTTCGGCTGTCTCACGGCCGTAGAGCCCGTAACCGTAGAGCACGTCGGCGGTCCAGCGCTCCTGATAGACGCCGAACTGCTCGGCCGGCCAGCGGTAGGGCAGCAGGTCGGTGCGCGGGCCGAGGAGTTCGTTGAGGGTACGCCGGGCGGCCCAACGGGCCAGGCCGTCGATCAGGACGGGGTCGTCGAGATAGGGTCGCAGGCGGCGACGGGCCGCTTGCTCGGCCAGGACGAGATGGTTGTAGCGCCAGAGCCAGGGGCGGTTGCCGTCGCCGACGACGACGACGCGCTCCCAGGCCTCGTCGCCGGCCACGGGCAGCTCGCAGGAGAGGACGATCCGGGGCGGCTCGCCGGGACCCAGCAGTTCGTCGAGGTAATCGTGGATGGCGGCGACCCAGGCGTGGTCGGCGGCGGCCCGGCCGGTCAGATCGATCAGGTAGACACCGCCGCCGGCCCAGACCTCGGTCTCGACGTCGTCCAGCCGCTCCTCGGGCAGCAGTACGACCTCGGCGTCGCGGCGGTTTTCTCCCCGCGGTGGGTGGCCGACGACGCTCCAGCCCGGCGGTGGGATCAACTCGACGTCGTAGCGCACCGTCGGCGTCGGCGTCGGGGCCCAGGGCGGGCCGGGGTCGTAGCCCGGCGGGACCGGCCTGGGGCACCAGCCCGCCAGCAGGCAGACCTCCCCGGTGCGGCCCCGGTGATGACGGTACTCGGGCACGGGCTGAAGCCAATCGATGCTCAGGCTCAGATACCGGCCGGGCGGCAGCGGCTCCCCGAGGGGAACCTCGAGGCGGACGCCCTCAAGGGACCAGCCGGACACGGCGCAGTCTTCGACGCTCAGCGCCTCGATCAGCGCCGGTGCGGCGAAGCTGTAGCGACCGCGCTCGTTATCGGCGTAGAGCTCCAGCTCGTCGATCAGGCGGCGTCGGGCCGGATCGGCGTCGGCGTTGGCCGGCAGGGCCAGCACCAGACGCTCCAGCGGCGCGTCGGTCTCGTTGAGATAGACGATCTCGGCGGTAGCGTGCAGAACCCAGTCGTCGTCGACACGGGCCTCGACGGTGACGCCGGTCGCGGCGGCGATGGCCGTCGGTGCGAGGCAGAGGGCTGTCAGCGGTCCCTTGCGCAGGATTGCACTCCGGGGCTGATCGAGCAGGTTCGTTTGCGCGGACGGCGCTCCGTCGGCCTTCACCGGCCGTCGAAGCTTGACAAGTCGCGAAAAGTCGCCTATATTCTAGCACAAGCGACAAGCAACAACCGATGGAGGCTCGAGGTGGCCCCGGGATACCTGGGAATTGCGATACTGGGCCTGGCCCTGCTGGTCGGCGGCTTCTGGCGTGCGCAGGTTTCGGCGCGGCGCTGGGTCAAGCTCGCCGGTCCGCTGGTGGCCGTGGTCGGCCTGCTCGCGTTCTTCCTGGGTGTCCTGTTGACTACCGTGCCCGGTTTCTTTAGTTGAGCCGGGCGGGTCGATCGGAGGGCTGGAAGAGAGCCGAGGCTGTGGCGGATTATACTGCGTTGAGCGCCGTCGCCGAAAGCCTGATCGCCGAAGAAGAACCCGCGTCCCGCCGGCTCGCGGGTTTTTAGTCGCCTTGTTTCCCGACACCGGGATAACGGTTGAGTCTTCAAGGAGTATCATATGTCCAACGACGTCAAACTCAGACTGCCCGACGGCTCGGTGCAGGCGCACCCCGCCGGGATCACGCCCCTGGAGGTGGCCCGCGGCATCAGCCGCGGTCTGGCCGGGGCCGCCGTCGGCGCCCTGGTCGACGACGAGTACTGGGACCTGGAGCGCGAGCTGCCCACCGGTGAGCATACCTTCAAGCTGGTCAAGTTCGAGGACCCCCGGGGCGGGGAGTTCTACTGGCACACCGCGGCCCACGTGCTGGCCACCGCCGTCCAACGCCTGTTCCCCGGGGTACGCTTCGGCATCGGCCCGGCCATCGACGAGGGCTACTACTACGACTTCCTGGTGGAGAAACCCTTCACCGACGAGGACCTGGCCGCCATCGAGGACGAGATGCGCCGGGTGATCGACGAGGATCTGCCCCTGGTGCGCGAGGTCGTCGACCGCCAGGCCGCCCGGACCGAGATGCTCGAGCGCGGCGAGGAGCTCAAGGTCGAGCTGATCGACGAGCTGCCCGAGGACGCCGTGGTCAGCTTCTACCGTGACGGTGAGTTCGTCGACCTCTGCCGCGGCCCCCACCTGCCGTCGACGGGGCGGCTGGGCGTGGTCAAGCTGCTCAGCGTCGCCGGGGCCTATTGGCGCGGCGACGAACAGCGACCGATGCTGTCGCGGATTTACGGCACGGCCTTCCCCAAGCAGAAGCAGCTCGACGAATACCTGGAGCGCATCGCGGAGGCCAAGCGCCGCGATCACCGCAAGCTGGGCAAGGAACTCGAGCTGTTCAGCGTCGCCGAGGATTACGGTCCCGGAATGGTGCTTTACCACCCCGCCGGCGCCGTGCTGTTCCACGAGATCGAGCAACTGGCCCACCGGATGTACCGGGAGCGCGGCTATCGCATGGTGCGCACGCCCCACGTCTTCCGCACCGACCTGTGGCGCATCTCCGGCCACTACGAGCACTACCGGGAGAAGATGTTCTTCGCCCGTTTGGAGGGCGACGACGCCGACTACGCCGTCAAGCCGATGAACTGTCCCGGCCACGTGCTGATCTATGACAGCGGGCTGCACTCCTACCGCGAGCTGCCCTACCGCATCTACGAGTTCGGCAACGTCTACCGCAATGAGCTTTCCGGGGTGCTCCACGGCATGCTGCGTGTACGCGGCTTCACCATCGACGACGCCCACATCTTCTGCACGCCGGAGCAGTTGGGCGCCGAGATCGAGGGCGTACTGGGCTTCGTCCGCGACATCTTCGCCGTCTTCGGCCTGTCCATCCGCTACACCCTGTCGACGCGCCCCGCCGACTCGATGGGCTCCGAAGAGATCTGGGAGCTGGCCACCACCGCCCTGCGCGGCGCCCTGGAGCACCTGGGGCTGGACTACGACGTCGACGAGGGCGGCGGAGCCTTCTACGGCCCCAAGATCGACGTCCACGTCACCGACGCCCTGGGGCGGGAGTGGCAGACCTCGACCTGCCAGGCCGACTTCAACCTGCCCGAGCGCTTCGACCTCAACTACATCGGCGAGGACGGCGAGCGCCACCGGGTGGTGTTGGTCCACCGGGCCATCCTGGGCAGCTTCGAGCGCTTCATCGGCGTGCTGATCGAGCACTTCGCCGGCGTCTTCCCGCTCTGGCTGTCCCCGGAGCAGGTCCGCATCCTGCCCGTGGCCGAGTCCTTCAACGACTACGGCGCCGCCGTGGTCGACGATCTGACCCGGGCCGACCTGCGCGCCGAACTCGACGACTCCGACCGCAAGCTGGGAGCCAAGATCGCCAACGCCGAAACGGCCAAGGTGCCCTACATCGGCGTCGTCGGCGGTCGTGAGGCCGAGGCCGGCAGCGTCCAGCTCCGCGGCCACGGCGGCCGCCAGTTTGGCGTGGTCTCCCGGGACGAGCTGCGGGAAAAACTGCTGCTCGAATACCGCGAGCGCCGCCTGGAGAGCGTCTTCAGCACCGAGTGACTCCTGCGGATCGACAACGGGCGGAACCGCCGAACGCGGTTCCGCCGCTAACCTTCGAAAAGGCAAGGATTTGACTACACCGGTAGTTGAATGTTATAAATCCACCTTGCAACGACGAACATTCAGTCTACTACAGACACCTGCAGGACGGTCCGAAAAAAATGGCCCGGCAAGGGCGCCGAGGCGTCCCCCGTGTCGGGCGACATCGGATCGGCACCGACGTTCGGCAGTGAAGAGACCTGACCAGTACACCATTCCCCGCGGAGGTGCACCATAAAGAGAAGTAGCCGGAGAGACAGAACCCGCATCAACGACCGTATCCGTGTTCGCGAGGTCCGCGTCGTCGATGAGGAAGGGACCCAGATCGGAATCATGCGCACCCTGGACGCCCTCGATCTGGCCAAGAAGAAGGGCCTCGACCTCGTCGAGGTGGCCCCCAAGGCCAAGCCGCCGGTCTGCCGGATCATGGATTACGGCAAGTACCGCTACAAGCAGTCCAAGCGCGAGCAGGAAGCCCGCAAGAAGCAGCACCAGGTGACCCTCAAGGAAATCAAGCTGCGACCCAAGACCGGCGAGCACGACTACCAGTTCAAGGTCAAGCACATCGAGCGCTTCCTCGGTGACGGCGACAAGGTCAAGGTAACGATTATGTTCCGCGGCCGCGAGATGACCCACCCCGACATCGGGCGCGGTATCCTGGAGCGTATCATCGAACACTTCGGCGAGCGCGTCGACGTGGAGAAGCGCCCCCATATGGACGGCCGCAACATGACGATGATCCTGTCGGCCAACGACCTCTACGACGAAACCGCCGGCGACGCCGCAAGCGACGACGACAGTTGAACAGCGCTCGGTCTTTATCTCGTTCAATTATCTCGACAAGAAACCTTTAACCCCGGCGCCCCTTTGTGGTATACTGCCCCAGCCGCGCCTCGTGAAGAGCAGGTGCGGACGCTTTTCATTTAAGCGCGGCGCGGTGTCCACCGACGGGCAAAAGCAACACCAGGCCACCGCCGGGACGTTTGTCGAGCCCCGCCGCCCGTCAGCCGAGCAGGCCCGGTTACACCTTACGGGCAATGACGGCGACCGACGACGACAACGACGAATCGACAGCCGCCTACGCCCGGCTCGTTTTATCAGCTTTGGAGGCAACCGTGCCCAAGATGAAAACCCACAAGGGGATGAAGAAGCGTTTCCGCGTGACCCGCAACGGCAAGGTCATGCGCCACAACGCCATGTGCAACCATATCCTGACCAAGAAGACCGCCGACCGCAAGCGCCGTCTGCGCCGGGCCAGCAAGGTGGCCGAAACCGGCGTCGCCAAGCGCATCAAACGCGCCCTCGGTCGATAACGGACAGTCAGCAGGAGTTCAAGTATGCCCCGGGCAACCAACAACGTCGCCAGCCGCCGCCGCCGCCGCAAGATCATGCGCCGCGCCGCCGGCTTCCGTCACGGCCGCAGCCGCCTGTTCCGCACCGCCAAGGACGCCGTCACCAAGTCGCTGCAGTACGCCTACCGCGACCGCCGCAAGCGCAAGGGCGCCTTCCGCCGGCTGTGGATCAGCCGCATCAACGCCGCCTGCCGCCTCAACGGCACCAAGTACAGCCGCTTGATCAACGATCTAAACCGCAAGGGCATCAGCCTGGATCGCAAGATGCTGGCCGAACTGGCCGCCACCGATCCCGCCGCCTTTACCCACATCGTCGAAGCGACCCGTTCCTGAAGCCGCTCTGCGGGATGCAACGCCACCAGACGACCGAGCCGGGAGCGGACGCTGGACACAAGGGTCGGCGGCCTTCAGGCTAACACTTGACGAGGGCCCGCCAGGGGCCCTCGCTTGCAACGGCGACCGATCGACCGGCCCGACCAACCTACCACACCGCCCGAGGGGTTAGCGTGTTCGACGAACTGGAGACCATCAAGCGCGAAGCCGCCGAGCGCATCGCCGCAATCGGTGATCCCGGCGAGTTGGAGCATCTGCGCATCGAATACCTGGGGCGCAAGGGGCTGCTGACCGAAAAGCTGCGCCGCCTGGGTAGCCTGCCCAAGGAGGATCGACCGCGGGCCGGCGCCCTGGCCAACGAGATCAAGAACGACATCCAGCGCCGCCTGACCGCCCGGGCCGCCGAGCTGCGCCAGGGTAAGACCCGCCGCGATTTCGACCACACCCTGCCCGGCCGGCGGATCGAATTCAACCGACGCCACCCCGTCAACCAGGTCATCGACGAGCTCGTCCAACTGTTCTGCGATCTCGGATTCACCACCGCCGACGGACCGCTGATCGAGGACGAGTACCACAACTTCGACGCCCTCAACACCCCGGACGACCACCCCGCCCGCGACGAGAAGGACACCCTCTACCTCAAGGGCTACCCTCTGCTGCTGCGGACCGAGACCAGCCCGGTGCAGATCCGCACCCTCGAGGAACAACAACCCCCCGTGCGGATCATCGCTCCCGGACGTTGCTACCGCAACGATACCGCCGACGCCCGTCACTTCCCCGTCTTTCACCAGATAGAAGGCCTCTGGATCGACGAGGGCCTCAGCTTCGCCCACCTCAAAGGCGTGCTGCTGGAATTCGCTCGCGGCCTGTTCGGAGCGGACGCCGCCGTGCGCTTCCGGCCCCACTTCTTCCCCTTCACCGAGCCCTCCGCCGAGATCGAAGCCACCTGCCCCGCCTGCGGCGGCGCGGGCTGCTCGACCTGCTCGGGCAGCGGTTGGATCGAACTCGGCGGCTCGGGGATGGTCGACCCCGCAGTGATGGAGCCCCTGGGAATCGACCCCGAACGCTGGACCGGCTTCGCCTTCGGCATCGGCCCCGAGCGCATCGCCATGGTGCGCTACGGCATCGACGACATCCGCCTGTTCTACGAGAACGACCTGCGCTTCCTGGAGCAGTTCTAAAACCCCAACGCAGCGGGCGAGACCCGCGAACAGCCGGCGCCGCCTCAATGTCGACGGACGCCGCCGGAACTGGCACGGTTTTTGCATCTCGGCGACGCCGACTACTTCAACTGCGGGTTCGCCTCCGCAAAAAC
>WJLX01000100.1 GCA_014728225.1 Candidatus Coatesbacteria bacterium
TTCGAGGTTACCCCGAAGGCCATCCCCAGGCTGGTGTTGATGAACTGGGCGACAAAGCCCACCGCGATGTAGAGCCAGAAATTCTCCATACGGCCTCCGCAGGAACCGGGCCGATGTTGCGTTCGCCCACGAATAAAACAGAAACCGATAGGATATGTCAATTAAGCGGCATTGGCCACCGGAAATGGGGTGAATAATCAGGCGGGATATCATACACCAGAGTCACGTTGAGTGGATATTTTTACTGTGGAATCTGCCGAATTTCGCCGCTTTGTGTGCTTCAACGGTTGCGACGGGTAACCGAAGTGCGGGAGCAGGCTCTTGTGCGTGCAGACGCAGACACGCCCGCACCCCACGCTCGCCACCGCGGCCGACGGCAAAGCCGCTTGCCACAGCGGGCCGCGCCGGCACGCTTCTTGCAACCCGCGGTCGTCGGTTGACGACCGCGGGCAACAAGCGCGCCGGCGCTGGGTGTAGTTCAGTCGGTAACGCTCTGGCGGTTGAGGATCAGCTTGAGGAGCTGGAGGATGGCGGGGCGGAGCTGGGCGTCGGGCAGGGGGACGAGCTGGTCGGTAGAGGACAGGCGGAGTTGCTGGCGGATGGTCAGCCGGTCGAGGGCGTCGGCGGCGTTGTGGTTGAGCAGGGCGACGATGCGGGGCGAGGCGCTGATCAGCTCCCAGAAGTCGAGGCCGGCGCGGACGTTGGCGATGCTTTCGGGTTGGGCGCAGTCGACGACGACGATATAGCCGGCGACGCCGCTGGTCAGCAGGTCGAAGAGGGAGGGCAGGTCGGAGTTGGTGGGGGCGGCCACCAGTTCGAGGTCGCCGCCGCCGACGGAATAGAAGCGGCCGAGGAAGCCGTAGATCGTGGTCAGTTCGGAGATGCGGCCGGTGTTGGGCCGGAAGGATTCCAGCAGCCCCAGCGCCATCTCCGGCTGGTCGGCCAGGATAAGGATGGTAACCGGCTTACCCCTCATCGTCCTCCCGGTGGAGCACCTCGCGGATCAGCTTGACGGTTTCCGGGGACAGCTCGGGGGCTTTGATCATCGGCGTCTTGAGCATCTTGGCGGGCAGGGGTCGGGTGCGCAGGTCGAGGTGGCCCCGGCCGACCAGGTCGATGGCGATGCGGACCATCTCGAGATAGCCCAGCCGACCGGCGAGGACCATCTCCTCGAGGTTGCGGCGGCCGTTGACCAGGGAGAGGAAGGTCCAGTAGCTGTCGGGCAGCTCCATCTCGTAGAGCTCGCCGGCGCTTTGCGTCAGGCTGGGAACCTGGCGGAAGCTCCAGAAGCGGTCCTTGATGTTGGGCAGGTTCTCGTTGTGGACCAGGCCGCGGATGATCAGCTCGTCGAGACCGATGTTGATCACCAGGGCGGTGGGGTCGGGCGGGGTGAAGGCGAGTTGGTAGTTGTAGTCGCCTTCGGGTTCGGTGGCGGCGCGGTAGACGAGGCCGGCCAACTGATCGGCCAGGATGTCGGTGACCTCCTCGGAGCCCAGCAGGCCTTCGCCGACGAGGTATTCACCGAAGTGTTCGTAGTCGTCGCGCTCGTTGAAGTCGACGAGGTCGGCGGTCAACTGGTCGTCGGTCAACAGGCCGCGCTCGACGAGGAGGGCGCCCAGGGGTCGGCGGTCGGCCTGGCTCTCGGCATGGATCAGCCGGCCGCGCTTGAGGATGAAATCGGTATGGATGTAATCGTCGTCGTCGCCGCCGTCCCGCTCCGTGGCGGGAATGCGCAGCCTGAGGTGCCCGGAGCGACGGTGTCGGACGAGGACCTCGAGGAGTTCGAAGAGGGGGATTTCGGTGAGTTTACCGCTCAGGGCCATCGGTTACCTCGGTTTCGGCGGTCGAGGTCGCCTCGCCGGTTCGGCGGAAAGCCGAACAGGTGGATCTGGTTTCTTCGCCGGTTGAGGAGCCTGCCGGTCAGTTACCGCTCGACGCCACCGGAATCCGGCTTGCCGTGCCGTTCGGTCGTCCCGGGGAGGAGCGGTTTGATGATGACGACGTAGCATCGATTATTGCGGGAGGGTGGAACTCGACCGGTCGAAGGGCCACCCTGCGGCGCTCACCCCGGGAGCGTCAGCCCGCCCCCTCGGCGAGGAGGAACAGGGCGGCGACGGCCAGGGCGCGGTCGCTGCCGGGCGGTGAGACGTGGCGGATGATCAGCCGGCCGTCGTGGGTCAGGGAAACCTGGATAGAGCCGAGATTGAAGCGATCGTAGCGCGGGTGGCGTCGATCCCTGGTAAAGCCCAGCTTGGCCAGACCGCGCTTGAATACGCGCCAGCGGGGCTGCAGGGGTTCTTCGGGCACCAGCTCGTAGTCGGCGACCTCGCCGGTGTCACAAAGCTGGATCAGACGAACCCCCAGGGTCTGATCACCCAGGGCGAGTTTGTCCTGTGTCAGGGTCAGCTTGGGCATCGGCGGTGTGCGCGGCTCGCCGGGACGGCCGGGTTACGCGGCTTGATCGAAGCGACCTAATCGCTGGTTCGGCCGGGGTGGGAGGTTCTTGTTCAAGGTCTTATCTTAATGGTAAAGGCTGGGGGGACGGCTAGTCAAGGGTAATGTGATAATCAGCACATGGCTCGGAGCGGGCCCTGTGGTTTGGCAACCAGGTGTTACGGGACTACTTAACGATAACGAACCTCTGCATAACCATAACTAACCGCTGAGAATGGTAGTTCGAAGCCAGCGGGTCATGCACTCTTCTTCCCGATGGGCAGAGCCTGAATGGCGAAAACGTCGCTAAACCGTTCAATACCAGCAAGTCAGGAACAGTTCTCCAGGTAACAAAGACAAGCCGGGACCTTGCTCTCGCTGTCCTCTATCCGCCCTCTGCGCGGCTAGGCGGCCTTATTCAGGCAGCGCTGCATGGTCCGGGATACCGGAGGTGAGACAGAGAGGCAACGGACACCGTCGGGCTCGGGGGGACGGATACGCCGGACGGACCGTCCTATGACCGGGGATCGGACCGGACCTGCCGGACGAAAGCCGGGAGTGGAAACCGCTGATGTGACTACGGCCACAGTCGGGTTTGGTGTACGAAAAAAGTGGAGAGAGGACCCTCTCCACATAGTGTATAGTAAAAGGCTGACAAATTCCGGCAGTTTGCGGGTCAGGCCTGGTGGGTCAGCAGGTCGGCGAAGGAGGTGCTTTCCAGACGCTGGGCCAGGTCGTCACGGACGGCGAGCCAGAGCCAGCGCAGACCGCACTTGCCCTCGCGGCTGCAGGAGCGGTAGGCGGTTTTGCTGGCGCAGGCCACGGGGGCCAGGTGGCCGTCGAGGGTGCGGATGACATCGGCGATGAAGACGTCGCCGGGCTCCTTGACCAGGCTGTAACCGCCGCCGGGGCCGCGGCGGCTGTGGATGAATCCGGCCCGGCGCAGGGAGAGCAGGATCTGCTCGAGGTAGCGTTCGGGGATCTGCTGGCGGCTGGAGATCTCGTCGGCGGAGAGGCGGCCATGGCCGTAGTTGCGGGAGAGCTCGAGCATTGCGCGACAGCCGTACTCGCTGCGGGTGGATACGTGCATTCGCTACCGTCCGGGGCAGGGGCGGGCTGGAGGCTCCGGAGCCGTGGTGCGCTCGAGGCGCGCAGGGCTCCGCCCGCCGGCGTTGTCAACCGATGCTATCGTTGCAGTTCGTTGCTGTTCGTTGCTGTTCGTTGCGGGCGGCTTCGCAGCGGCTGGGGCTTGTGGGAAACGCGATTCGGTTTTTGCTATTGGCCCGCCGCCGAAACCACCCCGTAGGCGTGGTAATCGTCCTCCACAATTTCACTTTTTGGAGCGTATAACCTACGGAAATGCTAGGTTAAATTCAGCCTAATGTCAAGCGCCATATGCTGGAATTAGCGCCCTCGCGGTTCGTCGAGTCCGGACGGCGCATAAGCGGTTCAATCCTCGGAAAGGAACCCGTGCTCGTCGAGGATGACGCTGATCTCGGCCAGGAACTTGCGGTAAACCTCGAGGTAGTCCTCGGGGGTGTCGCCGGAGGAGGAGTGCTTGTCGAAGTAGGCCACGGTCAACTGGGCGGCGATGTCGTAGGGCATCGTTTCTCCTTGAGGGGAGCGGTCCCGTCACTGGGGCACGGGCATGGTGGGGTGCTCGCTCAAGACGCGGTGGGCCTTGTCGTAGTTGGCGCGCACATCATCGTCGAAGCGCTCGATCATGCTGTCCAGCTCCCGGGCGCTGCCGAAGGAGCGGCTCTGGGCGAAGGACAGGTTGTGCAACACCGATTCGAAGCTCTCGAAGCTGGAGTATTTGGCCACGGTGATGCGGGCCAGGAACTCGGCGCACTCGGCGCAGCGGATGAACATCCGCGGCGGGGCGGCGGGCTCGGTGTACAGGAAGGTGACCGTCTTCTTCGAACCGCACTCGGGGCAGATCATCGGGGTGGCGCGTTCCATCTTTGCCTCCTGGTTTGTCTGAATCACACCTATGATACCCCGGCGGCTGGAGATTGACAAGCGGGGCGGCGCATACCGCTTCGCCGGCGTAAGGGCCGTTGACCGGTCAACTCCGGACCGGGAGACCTGATCGGCCCGGTGAAAAGAAGGGAGGACCCGCGGGTCCTCCCCCATTTCAACCGTTCTACTCGAACAACCGCAGGCCGGGCTTGACAGACCGGTCGTGCTCGTCGCAGTCCTAGGCCAGGATCAGACCGATGAGGAACTTGAAGGCCAGGATGATCACGATGCAGACCAGGGTGATCACCAGGCCGGACTTGGCCATGTCCTTGACCTTGACCTCGCCGGAGCCGTAGGCGATGGCGTTGGGCGGGGTGGAGATGGGCAGGACCATCGAGGCCGAGCTGGAGAGGGCGACCATCACCGCCAGGGGGGCGACGAAGGCCAGCATCTCGTAGCCCATGCCGGTGAAGCCGACAACGATGGGGATCAACAGGCTGGCCGTAGCGGTGTTGGAGATGAAGGTGGTCATGGTGGCGGCCAGCAGGCCGAAGACGACCAGGATCAGCAGGAAGGGCAGGCCCTCGAGGCTGATCAACCCGACGAGGTAGGAGTTGAGGCCGCTTTGGCTGAGGGCCACGCCCAGGGACAGCCCGCCGCCCATGATGAAGAGGATGTTCCAGCCCAGGGAGTTGAAGTCGTCCTTGTCGAGGATACCGGTGGCCAGGAAGAGCACGCCGGGGATCAGGGCGATGATCGAGGTGGTGAAGCCGGGCAGGACATCCTTCCACAGCGGCTGGGCCAGCCAGGCGATCACGGTGCCGACGAGGACGTAGAGGATGAAGCGGCCCTTGGGGCCCATCTTGCGCTTGATCTCGATGTCGACCTTGAAGTGCCGGGTTTTGGGCTTGAAGAACAGGCCCAGCAGCAGCCAGGTGACGATCAGGGCGACGATCAGGATCGGTACGGCGAAGCCCATCCACTGGCCGAAGCCGATGGAGAAGCCGGCCTCCTGCAGGCCGCCGATGGCGATGGCGTTGGGCGGGGTGCCGATGGGGGTGCCCATCCCGCCGATGTTGGCGGCGAAGGGGATACCCAGCATCAGCGCCTTGCGGAAGGGGTCGCCCTTCTCGGTCTCCTTGAGCACGGGCAGGGCGACGGTGATCATCAGCGCCGTGGTGGCGGTGTTGCTCATCCACATCGAGAAGAAGGCGGTGGTGATCATCATCGCCAGCAGAACGATCCGCGGGTTGGTGCCGACGCGGTCGAGGATGGCCTTGGCGATGCGTTCGTCGATGCGGTACTTGTGGACGGCCCGGGCCAGGATGAAGCCGCCCAGAAACAGCGCCACCACGCTGGAGAAGAAGGGGTGGAGGAACTGCTTGTAGTCGGTGATGATCTCGCCGCCGGGTCCGGCGCTGCCGACCAGCCAGACGCATTCCAGCACGACGATGATCAGGGAGGTGACGTAGAGGGGGACGGCCTCGGTGATCCAGAGGACGGCGGCGATCATGAAGATGGCCAGGGCGGCGGAGCCGGCCTCGGAGAGGCCCTCGAGGGGCAGGAAGTAGGCCGCGACGCCGAGGGCGGCGGCAATCAGGATGGGCAGGAGCTTCTTGCGCAGAATGACGGTAACCTCCGGTCGTTCCCGCAGCGGGGCTGGTGACGGTAAGACACGCAGGCTTGAGTTCAGCTTCGCCGGGAGTTTAGCACAGGGTCCGGCGGGGCTCAAGTGAAGGCGTTCACATAAGCAGCCCGGCTCCGGTGAACGTAGTTGAGCCCGCCCGCCGGGCCGGCACTGTTTCAGCATTGACGACGGACCGGCGGCGGTTCCCGGTACAGTCCGCCGCGGGTTGTTTGAGCTTTTCCAGCCGGGATGAAAAACGGGCGACTGGGGACAGTCGCCGCTGCGGATCACTTGGTTCGAGGCGGCGGGGTCAGCGGTTTCGTTCCGGGGCCTGGTCGCCGACGATGGAGAAGCTGACCTCGCGGCGACGGGGGCGGTTGTCGAAGTCCAGCAGCACCGGCTGCTGCCAGGTGCCCAGTCGGGGTTTTCCTTCGACGACGGCGAAGGTGATCGAGGGCCCGACGAGGGCCGCCCGCAGGTGGGAGAAACCGTTGCCGTCGCCCCAGCGGGCGTCGTGGTGGTAGTCGGGCCCCCGGGGGACCAGGCGCTGCAGCAGCTCGCCCAGATCGCGGACCAGGCCGGGCTCGTATTCGATGGTGGTCACGGCGCAGGTGGAGCCGCTGACGGCGATGCAGCACAGGCCGTCAGCGACGGGAGCCGCGGCGAGGAACCCGGCCAGCTCGGCCGACAGATCGACGACGGCGCCGTCGCCGGGGGTCTCGCAACTGAAGCTGTCCTCGTGGAGCATGGGGCTCGTCAATCGTCGGAGGACGCGGCGTCGCCCAACTCGGCGGGGGTAACTTCGCCAAGCGGCCAGCCGCGGGCGCGCAGCAGCTCGGCGAAGTCGGCGCCGCCCTCGTCGGGCGCGACGGGCTCCGCCGTTCCGGCGGGGGCGGGGGCGTTCTGGTCGCTGAGCATTTCGCTGTGGGCCAGCGCACCGAGTCGGGCACCCCGACCCAGGTAGATGAAGGTCTCCTCGTCCTCGACCAGGTAGACCTCGTCGCCGGCGGGGTACCAGAGCAGGTAGACGTCCTCCTGGGCCAGGTAAAAGACGCGGCATCCGCGTTGCGGGTCCCAGGCCTCGTAGACGCTGACCTCGGGGTGGAAGGTGAACTCCAGCTCCTCGAAGAGGCCGAGGGCCGGCAGGCTCGCCAGGAGAAGCAACAGGGCGGTCAGGCGTTTCATGGACGCTCTCTCAGTCGGCGAGGTAGGCGGCGGCGGCGACCAGGCGGCGGATGTCGCGCAGTCCGACTTTACCCCGGTAGAAGCGGGAGTCGGCGTTGGCCTCCACGACGGCGGCGTGCAGGGTTGCGGGTTCGGCGGCGGCGACGGCGTCGGGGGAGCCGTACCCGGCGGCGAGCAGCACCAGTCTGGCCGCCAACTCCTCGAGCAGGGGCCGCTGACTGGGGATCAGGTCGGAGGACTCCAACCGCCGGCGCAGCTCGTCCAGGGTGCTTTCGTCGTTCCAGCGGGTACTCATTCCGGTCCCCCCTAGCTCGGCGGGGGTTCGAGCTCGCGATAATCGGCGACGCGGCAGCCGGGGAAGTAGAACTCGATGATCTCCGCCGCGGTCCGCTCGGCGGCGGCCATCCCCCGGGCGCCCCACTGGCAGAGGCCCACGCCGTGGCCGTAGCCCGAACCGCGCAGGCTCAGACCGCTCTCGTCGATGTCGAACAACTCGAAACGGGTGCTCTTGAGCCGGGAGTAACCGAGGAGGCGGCGCAGCTCGTTCCCCGGAACGCTGAAGCTCTCGTCGGCTACGGTGACGAACTCGAGGGCCCGCACCCGACCGGTGCGCGGGTTGGTCAGCGGCTGCAGGCCGCTCAAGGGCGCGGAGCAGTAGCCGTGGTCGACGAGGAGGCGGGAGAGCTCGGGGAACTCCAGGCGCAGCTCCCAGGCGGCGTGGGGCGAGTCGGCGCACCAGGGGCACTCGACGCCCGTCAACCAGGGCTGCCGGGGCGAACCGGGCCAGGCGTCGTCGACGGCGGCGGTGTGACCGCCGCAGCAGGCGCTGAAGAAGGCCGTCACCAGCTCTTCCTCGTGAAGCACGACCAGGTTCTCCGTGGTGGTGACGGCGGCCGAGGTGCGGTCGTCCTCGCGGTCCAATCCGCCGTAGACCTGGCTGGCGGTGTCGGCGCGCAGGTGCCAGGGGGCCGACGGTTTCGCCCAGGCCCGGGCCAGGGCGTAGGAGCGGCTGACCACGGCCTGGGCCTCGAGGGCCGCGGCGGGCCAGTCGACGTAGACCTCGGCGGGCAGCACACCGCGCAGGTAGTCCTCGACGTCCAGGGCGTTGACCAGCCGCAGGCCCGTCGGCGTGCGCTCGACGCTCAGGGCCGGGCGGTAGCCGACGTTGTCGTGAACCAGGCGCGGCGGCGGCTCGCCGGACCGGGCGTCGCCCGCGAGGACCACGGCGGATCCGCTCAGCAGCTCACCGTTGACGACGAGGTTGCCGGCGGTGTCGAGCCAGAAGACCAGCTCCCAACCCGCCGGAACCCGGTAGAGGGTCTCACCGCCGGGCTCGAGGAGTCGGCCGCCGTCGGGGAAGGCCACCATCAGTTGCTCGGCGTCGGCGGCCAGCAGCACCCGGACCTCGGTGGCGTCGTAAGGCAGGGCCTCCCAGGCCTCGGGATCGACCGTCGGGCGGCAGCCGGCCAGCAGGACGGCGCCGAGGGCCGGGATCAGCGGTGCAAGTCGCCTCATCGTTTGTCCATCTCGATGGCGCAGTTCTCGTTGATCCAGCAGCGGGCCGTCTCCGTGGCGATGGCCGCCTGACCGACGGCGACGGCGATCTGGCGCAGCGGCGAATCGACGACGTCGCCGGCGGCGAAGATCCGCGGGTGGCTGGTGCGCATCCGCTGATCGACCTTGACGTAGCCGTAGTCCGTCATCTCGACCATTCCCTCGACCAGCTCGTTGTTGGGCAGCAGGCCCAGGGCCGAGAAGATGCCGGTAACCTGTAGCCGGCGCTCTTCACCGCTCTTCTTGTGCTTGACCACCAGACCCTCGACGCCCTCCTCGCCCAAGATGCGCTGCGGGGTGTAGGGCATCACCAGCTCGATGTTCTCCACGCCGCGGACCTGCCACTGCAGCACCGGCTGGCCGCGGAACTCCAACCGGCGGTGCACCAGGTAGACCTTCTTGCAGATGCGCGACAGGTAAAGGGCGTCCTCGAGGGCGGTGTCACCGCCGCCGACGACGGCGACCTCCTGGTCACGGAAGAAATTGCCGTCGCAGGTGGCGCAATAGGACAGGCCCCGGCCGTGATACTGGGGCGTTTCCTTCAGCGGGAAGGGTCGGTAGTGGGCCCCCGTGGCCAGCAGGATGGCCTTGGCCCGCCAGGTGTCGTCGAAATCGTCGATCATCATGAAGTGATCGTTCTCCTCACGGATCTTCTCGATCCGTGAGGGTTCGACCTCGAAGCCGATCTGTTCGGCCTGCTTGTCCAGCAATTGTGAAAACTCGACGCCGGCGATCGGACCGACGACGCCGGGGTAGTTCTCCAGGGTCGCCGTGGTGGCGATCTGACCCCCGGCCAGGCCGTCGTTGAAGATGACGAAGTTCACCCCGCCGCGCTTGGCGTAGATCGCGGCGGTGTGACCGGCGGGGCCGCCGCCGATGATGGCCAGCTCGTACATCTGCTCTGACATCGTGGCTTACCTCGTTGTGGTTGGTTCGTCGCAATGAACACTACAAGCGTCGGCCCCGTCCACGCCCCGGAACTACGAGGCCCCGTCAAGTATATTCGCTTAAGCTAAATTGGTCAACGGTCGCCGGCCTGGGCGTGGCCGAAGCGCTCGAGGATGTCGGCCACCTTGGCCGAGGCCCGACCATCGCCGAACAGGGGCGGGTGCTCGGCGGGCGGGGCGAAGCCTTCCAGCATCCCGACCAGCTCCCAGGGGGCGACCAGCCGGTTCCAGCCGACCTCGACGGTTTCCAGCCACTCGGTCTGGGGCATGACGGTCAGGCAGGGGGTCCGGTGGAGGTAGGCCTCCTTCTGCAGTCCGCCGGAGTCGGTGACCAGCAGGCGCGCCCCGGCGAGCAGGGCCTGCATCTCCAGGTAGCCCAGGGGTTCGGTGAGGATGCTCTGATAATCGTCGAGTTTGCCCAGATCGCTCAGCCGTTGCCGCGTACGCGGATGCAGAGGCAGCACGACGGGCTCGTCCAGTTGGCGGAGGGCGTCCAGAATCGTGGTCAACCGCTCGGCGTTGTCGGTGTTGCGTGGACGGTGGACGGTGGCGGCGACGTACTCCCTGTCGCGCAGGCCCAGACGCTCCAGCAGGGCGGGCTGCAAGGGGCGGAAACGGGGCTCGGCCCACAGCAGCAGATCGCACATCACGTCGCCGGTCAGGTGGACGCCGGCGCTCAGGCCCTCTTGTTTGAGGTTCTCGACGGCGGTCTGGGTGGCGCAGAGCAGCAGGTTGCTGATGTGGTCGGTGGCCACGCGGTTGATCTCCTCGGGCATACTGCGATCGCTGGAGCGCATCCCGGCCTCGACATGGACGAGGGGCAGCTTGAGTTTGACCGCCGCCAGGGCTCCGGCCAGGGTCGAGTTGGTGTCGCCGTAGACGACGACCACGTCGGGTTCGTGCTGTAGCAGGACCTCCTCGAGGGCGATCAGCATCTGTCCGGTCTGGCGACCGTGACCGGCGCTGCCGATGGCCAGATTGTACTGCGGTTCGGGCAGCCCCAGCTCGTTGAAGAAGACGTCGGAGAGCTGCAGGTCGTAGTGCTGACCGGTATGGATCAGCAGTTCAGCGATTTCCCGGGCGGCAAGTTGGCGGGAGACCGTGGCGGCCTTGATGAATTGGGGGCGGGCGCCGACGATGGTGGCGACCAGCATGGCTACTCCTCGGAGGGGTTGTCGGCGGCCGGATCGCCGCGGCGCAGACCGGCGCGCAGGCGCTCGAGGTCGCTGCGGCCGACGGCGCCGCTGAGATAGAGGGCGACGAGATACAGGGGCAGACTGGCTAGGGCCCACAGCAGGGGCAGGAAGCCGCAGGCCAGAGCGTAGAGGGCTCCGGACAAAAGGGTGCCGCCCAGGGGACGGCGCAACTCGGGGTCTTCGAGATACCGACGGGCGGCGATGACAAAGGCCACGAGGACCAGAATCTCGGTGATCAGGGTCGTCCAGGCGGCGCCGACGTGCTCCCAGCGCGGGATGGCGTAGAGGTTGGCCAAAACGTTGAACAACCCGCCGCCCAGGGAGATCCAGGCAAACGCCTTCTCGCCGCCGGCTGATTTGAGCAGAACGGCCAAGGGATAGCCGGCGAAGACGAAGGGCAGCGCCAGGCCGAGGATCCGCAGGGCGTCGGCGGCCGAACCGTAACCCTCGCCGAGGGCCGCCGCGGCGATCGGCTCGGCGTGGAAGGCGAACAGGGCCGCCACGGGCAGGGCGACGGCGGTCAACAAGCGCACGGCCGCCGAAGTGGTCCGGGTCAACCGGGCCTTGTCCCCGGACAGCTCGCTCAGCGCCGGGAACAGGGCCGCCGACAGCGCCGTCGGCAGGAAGAGCAGGACGTTGTAGAGCCGGACCGCCGCGCCGTACCACCCCACCACCCGATCATCGCCGACCATGTACTTGAGCATGGTGATATCGACCAGCTTGTAAAGAACGATGAACAGGCTGGCCAGAGCGAAGGGCAGGCCGCGGCGCAACAGCGACAGCCAACGCCGGGGCCGGGGCTTAACGATGCCGTAGCGTCGCGCCGCCCAGACCAGGCTCACCAGGGCGCTGACGGCGCCGGCGGCCGCCGTGGCCGTTATCAGACCCTCGGGTCCCGTCCGCAGCAGCACGGCCAGGTAACCCAGACCGAGGGTCAGGGCGTCGCCCACCAGGTTGATGATGAACAGCAGGCGGAAGTCCTGGCGGCCCTTGACAACTCCCAGGGCCGCCTCGCGGCTGCCGGCGAAGATCACCGCTCCCAAACCGGCCCAGACGATCATGTACAGCTCGCCGGGCTGAGTCGAGCCGCCGACCAGAGCCAACGCCCCCAGGGTCGCCGCTCCGAGGATCAGCTTGAGGCAGAGAACGTCGACGAGGTAACCGGCGGCGCGGCGCCCCTCCCGGGCCACCTCGCGCACGGTCAGCTCGGCCAGACCGAAGTCGTTGCCCAGCACCCACAGGCCGACGAACCCCAGGGCGAAGGTGTAGCGGCCGTAACCCGCGTCGCCGAAGAAGCGCACGGCGATCAACTGCAGCGCCAGGGCCAGCAGCTTGCGCAGCATCTCCGAACCCAGCACCAGTCCGGTGTTGGCGCCGAGACGGCGGATGAGGGAAGGGCTTCTCATCGGCGGGGCGGGCGGTCGTCGAGTTCGAACAGGGGCGGACCCTCACCTTGCTCTTTCTTCTTCGTACCGCTGCGACGGGCCCGACGACGTCGGGTCTGGGTCAGACGACGCAGCTCCTCGGCGAACTGGGCGCTGTCGGTGAACTGTCGGTAGACGCTGGCGAAACGCACGTAGGCCACCTCGTCGAGTTCGGCCAGCTCGTCCATCAGCCACTCGCCGATCTCCCGGCTGGCGACCTCCGTGGCCAGCCGGTTGCGCAACTCCGTCTCCAGGCGCGCCACCAGCTCCTCGATGCGCTCCCGGGAAACGGGACGCTTCTCGCAGGCCTTGACCACGCCGGCCAGGACCTTGTCCCGGTCGAAGGACTCGCGACCGCCGTCGCGCTTGATGACCAACAGCTCCGGCTCCTCGACGGTCTCGTAGGTGGTGAAGCGCCGTCCGCAGGCCAGACACTCGCGCCGCCGACGGATGCTCTGACCACCCCGGCTCGAACGGGTGTCGATCACCCTGTCGTCGTCCTGACCGCAGAAGGGACAGCGCATGGCTGGGTCACCTCGGATTACCCGGAGCGGGGCCGACGCCCGTCGAAAACAACCGCCGGCGCGGTATCACGGAAATGCGGCCGCCGGAACCGGCACGGTTTTTGCATCTCGGCGGCCGTTACTGACGATCTTAACGCCCCGCCTCCGCAAAAACCGTGCCGGTTCCGGCGGAGCGGTTGTGGAAATCGGCTGGCGCCGGCGGCGGTTGTTTTCGACGGGCGCTTGCCGACTCAGGCCTGCGGCATCCGCAGGCTGCCGTGGAGTTCGTTGAGCTTGCTCATCTTGCGTTGTTGGAGCAGGCGACGCAGTCCGTTGCAGATCCGCCGCGGGGTGTCAGGCCGGTAGAAGCTGGCCGTGCCGACGCCGACGGCGTCGGCGCCTGCGATAAGGTGTTCGGCGGCGCCGGACCAGTCATCGACGCCGCCCAGGCCGACGAGCGGGATGCGGGGCAGGGCGCGGCGGAGCTGGTGTACCAACCGCACGGCGACGGGACGCACGGCGGGACCGGAGAGTCCGCCGAGGCCGTTGCCCAACATGGGTCGTGAGGTCGCGGGATCGATCCGCAGACCGAGCAGGGTGTTGGCGGCGGTCAGGCCGTCGGCGCCGGCCTCGACGGCGGCCAGGGCCGGCGTGACGATGTCGGTGACGTTGGGCGTCAGCTTGACGAACAGGGGCAGATTGTCGACGACGCGGCGCACCCGTCCGACCAGCTCGGCCAGAACGGCGGGGTCGGTGCCGAACTGCAGCCCGCCGCGGCGCACGTTGGGGCAACTGACGTTGAGTTCGAGGGCGGCCGGTCCGTGGTGGGCGGCACTGAAGGCGTCCAGTCGCCGGGCGGCCTCGACGTAGTCTTCGCTGGTCGAGCCACCGATGTTGACGATCACCAGGGGGAGCTCGGCGGGGGTGGAGCGGGCCTGTTGGACCAGTTCGAGGGTTCGGGGCAACTCGCGCTCCAGGAAGGCCTCCAGACCGACGTTGGCCAGACCGATGGAGTTGAGCATCCCGGCCGGGGTCTCGCAGATCCGGGGCGGCGGGTTGCCGGGGCGGGGTTCGAGGGTGACCGTTTTGGTCGTCAGGGCGCCGACGCCGTCCAGGCCGTTGAGCTGGTGGAGCTCGCCGCCGTTGCCGCAGGTGCCCGAGGCCGTCACCACCGGTGTGGGCAGGTAAAGAGGTCCCAATGTGACGCGCAGGGCGTTCTCGGGAGCCGGACGCTCGGCGGCTAGAGATATCGAGTGCGGCGTGGAGGGTAAGGGCCAAGCGAGTTCCTCGGCGCGGAACAGGGGACCGTCCTCGCAGACCATTCTGTAGCCGCCGTCGGCGGCGGGGACGGCGCAGCCCCGGCAGAGTCCGGTGCCGCAGCCCATCAGGGCTTCGAGCAGCAGCCAGCACTCGGTTTCGCTCGCGTCGCACATCCCGGCGACGCAGTCCAGCATGGCCGACGGTCCGCAGGCCGTGACGACGGGCGGTGGTCCGGGTTCACCCAGGGCTTCCCGGAGCAGCTCGGTCACCGGTCCACAGCGGCCCTGGGAACCGTCGTCGGTGGCCTGCCGGGCCGTGACGCCGTCGGGCAGCAGCGACAGGTAGCCGGTCAGCTCGGCGGCCCCGGCGGCGCCGAGGAGGAGTTCGACGTCGGCCGCCCGGTTGCGTAAACACTCGAGGAAGAAGAGAAGCGGAGGGACGCCGATGCCGCCGCCGACCAGCAGCAGGCGTCGGCCCGCCGGGTTGGGCTCCCGGCGTTTTCCCAGCGGTCCAAGGCAATCGAGTTCGTCTCCGTGTTCCAGGGCGGCCAGGGCGGCCGTGCCCGGACCGACGACGCGGACGACTAGGCGGAACTCGTCGCCCGCCACCCCGGCCAGGGAGAAGGGCCGGCGCAGCAGGGTGCCGCCGCCGCAGACCGCCTCGACGAACTGGCCGGGAACGGCGTCCAGGGGCTCCGGCGCCGTCAGGATCAGCTCGACGATACCCGCGGCGGGCTCACGCCGCCGCAGGAGCCTTGCCTTGAAGGCCTTACTCACCGGTTTCCCCGTCGGCGTCCTCCTCGGCCGGCGTCAAGGCTAGTTCATCGGCGTTGGGGACGCTCAGGGCGCTGGGTCTGTCGACGACGGCTTCGTCATCGAGGAATTCGAGGGACAACAACGGCGCCTCCTCGACCAGCTCGGTGCGCACCCCGGTGGCCGCGGGAACGGTGGCTTCGACGAAGGAACGGTGCGGCGGGTTCTCCAGGTCGTAATCACCCATCAGGCCCTCGAAGCTGTCGAGGGCGGCCAGGGCGCCGGCAACCCGGGGAGCCTCCGCGGAGTCGGCCCGGGCCACGGCCCGGCGGGCCAGGCGGGCGGCGTCGTAGGCCGCGGCTCCGACGGGGCCGGGGCGGTAGCCGACGTTGGCCCGGTAACGCTCGGCGAAGGAGACGGCCAGGGCCCGCTCATCACTGACGGCGAAACCGCCGACGAAGTAGCCCTCGTCCAGGATGTAGAGTTCGGGCAGCTCCAGGCGCGCCGGCTTGGCGTGGACGGGGGCCACGAAGGCCGGATGGTAGGTCAACTCGGCGCAGGCCTGCAGCAGCTCGACCAGGCAGTCGGCGCCGCCGTTGACGATCACGCCGTCATAATCCTCGGCCAGGAGCTGGAAGGCCGCCGTCTGGTAATCCTGTTCGGTGAAGGAGATCGTCAGCTCGGTGAAGGTCAGCTCCTCGCGGCGTTCGAGCTCGGCGAGATACAGGGGCCGGTAGAGCTCGTACAGCGGCGGCGAGTCGTTGATCAGAGCCACCTTGTCCATCATCGCCCACTCGTCGGCCACCTCGACGATCCGCGGGATCAGCTCGGTGAAGGGGACGGTCAGGTTGTAGAGGTGGGGCGCCTCGAGTTCGGCCGAGGTGTTGAGGGTGTCGGCGACCAGCAGGGTGGCCGTTTCGAGCTCCGTCGACAGGCGGCCGGCCAGCCGGACGGCCGCGGGCCGCGGGTCGGTGAAGACGATTGCCGAAACACCGTCGACCTCGACCAGCCGGCGGAAGAGCCGCTCGAGAACCTCGAGATCCTCGCCGCCGTCGTAGTGCAAGGTCTGGTACTTGAGCTCCTCGTCAGTCAGGCCGCGCTTGGCCACGGCCCGGACGGCCAAATCGGCGCCGCGGTAGCCCTCCACTCCGAAGGCTTCATAGCTGCCGGTTTCCGGGCCGAGGACTCCCAGATAGACGGCCCGCTCGTAACCGCCGCAGTTGCACAGCAGCAGGGCGGGGATCATCAGCAGGAGGACGGGGAAGCGTCGAGGCATGGATTCCTCCGGGTTGCGCGGTTGACTGAAAAGTTGACTAGTCCTCGACGACGGTGAGGACCTGGAGCTGGGCGCGGTCGTAGGCGGCCAGGAAGGCGCGCAACTCCTGGTAGGCCGCGGGGTCGAAGCTGGGATCGTCGATGACCAGACGATCGGTGACCCGCAGGACGCCGTCGGTGAACTCGTAGGTGCAGTCGAAGGCGGCGGCGATTGCACCGTCATCGCCGGTGATCTCCAGATGAACGTCGTCGGGCAGGCCGGCGGGGTTGTAGCCGTCGGGCGGGAGGAACTCGACCGTGGTCGTCTGGCGCCAGCGCTTGTCCAGCCGCAGGGGGTAGCGACGCTCGGAGAGGGAGCCGTAGACCTGGGCCAGCTTATCGAGGTGCAGGTGGCTGGCGAAGCTCAGGGCGCCGTCATCGACCCGCGCCAGACCCGGGAGGCGCAGATCGTAGGCGAACTCGACGTTGGTCGACAGATCGTCCATGTCCGAGAGGTTGATCTCGCTGATCTCGGCTCCGGGGTAGCGCTGGTTCCAGTAGCTCTCCAGATTGGTCTGCTGGCGTTCGGGCTGCTGGTAGTCCCGGCGGCGCTGGGAGCTATGGTTGGCCCCGTACTCCAGCTCGCGATGGCCGACGGCGGTTCCCGTTTCATCGAGCTCCAGGCGGGTGCGCGAGATGAGGAAGTTGTCCTCGGGCGGGTAGAGGGGGATCTCGGCGAAGTAGCCGCCGTCCTCGTCGCAGACGTAGACCTCGCAGCCCTGGTCCATCTGGGGCAGCTCCCACCAGGCGTGGTATTCGGCGATGCCGTCGAGGAACAGGCGGCCGTCGAGGGCGGCGACGAGCTCGTCGCTCATCCGGGTGCGCAACTGCTCCGGGCCGATGCCGTCCTGGAAGGGTACGCTGCAGATCATGTGATTGAACAGGCCGATGGCCGGCTGCTCCCAGTCCAGCCGTCCGAGACCCTGGGTGCGGACGAAGACCGGATAGGCCTCGATGCCGACGGCATCCAGCAAAGAGATCATCAGCGCCGCGGTGGCCTTGCAGTCGCCGTAGCCGGCGTTGAGGCAGCGCTCGTTGTCCAGGGGCTTCCAGCCGCCGATACCCAGCAGGATGGCCACATAGCGGATCTCGCTGGTGACGTAGTCGTAGATCGCCGTCAGCTTCGCGAAAGGGGTTTCGGCGTCGGCGGTCAGCTCGGCGGCCAACCCGCGGACCGCGGCGTCGGGCTCCAGGGTTTCGGCGGACAGCCGCCACCACCAGCGGCCCAGCTCGGACCAACTGTTGAAATTGCTGACCACATTGAGCGGCAGCAGCTCGGCCAGGGGCGGGGCGTAGGGCTCGTTCTTGATCCGGGGCAGCTTCTCGGCCCGGCGGCGGATCACCCGCTGGTCGGCGGCTGCGTCGGCCCCGTCGAGGATCTCGACACCGGCGCCGTTCTGCAGATGGCTGTAGAGGGGGTAATCGGCCGGGGTCAGGACGATGTACTCGCTGAGCATCGTCGGCTCGTAGTTGCCGAAGACGAAGATATCGGAGAAGTTGCCCTGGTAGATATTCTCGCCGACCTGGTCGATGCGGTATTCGATGTCGATGACGGCGCCGACCTCGATCCCGGGCAGCGGGGCGTAGCGGGTGTACTCGTCGTGGTACATCCGGCTCTCGACGTCGGAGCGCGAGTACTCGCCGAAGTCCGTGGCCTCGAGCTCGGTGCCGTCGCCGCGGATGACGCGCATGTGACGGACCTCGTAGGTCTCCTCGTCGGGGATGTAGGTGAAGTAGCCGTAGCCGAAATCCTGCAACGCCTCGGGTCGTTTGAGCTTGATGACCCGGTGGACGACGCGGCTCGAGGTGCCGTCGGAGTTGACCTTGATGACCTCCTGGTCCAGCAGATACTCGGCGGCGGCCTCGGGATCCTGTTCCTCCCAGGCGTCGATCAGCTCGTAGACGTCGTAAGCGAAGGGGTCGTCGAACTGCTCGACGGCCGGCCCCTGCTCCAGGGTGCGGCGGTAATCGGCCACCCAGGTCAGGTTGGGTTGAATCTCCAGGGCCCGGTCCCAGAGGGCGAGGGCCTCGTCGCGGCGCTCCAGTTCCCAGAGACAGGCGCCGCGCCGGGCCAGCAGCTCGGCGTCGTCGGGACGCAGCTCCAGGGCCCGGGCGTAGATCCCGGCGGCCTCGGCGTAGCGGCCGTGGTCGGCCAGGTCCTCGGCCCGGTAGCGCAGCGGCCAGAGCTCCAGGGGCTGCAAGGGTCGGCTGTCGGCCAGCAGGGAGCAGGCCTCGTCCAGACGGCCGATCTTGACCAGCAGGCGGTAGAGCCCGCTCAAACCACCGTCGTCGTAGGCGTTACCGGCCAGCAGGCGGCGGTAGACGGCGGTGCGTTCCTCGACCCCGGCCCGGCCGGCGTAGAGGGCCGCCCGATCCTCGAGGGCCGGAACGTAATCGGGGTGCAGTTCCAGCAGCTCGTCGAGGACGGCGGTGCGCTCGAGCTGGTATTCCTTGGCGGCCAGTTGGCGTTCCCGGTAGAGCAACAGTTGCAAGCATACCGGATTGTACTCCAGCCCGCGGGCCGCGTAATCGAGGACCTCGTCGGGACGCTGCAGGGTGTCGTAGAGGTCGCAGAGGGCGATGTAGGATTCGACGTGGGCCGGGTCGGCCTCCAGGGCGCTCAGGTAGGCCTCGCGGGCCAGGTTGAAGTCGATCTCGTACAGGCCGTACTCGTAAAGGGCCGGCGCCCAGTTCGCCCCGGCGGCCGCGAAACCGTCGACGGCCTGTTTGAAAAGATCGCGAGGGTAATGCTCATCGTTGTCGTGACGGCGCTGAACGACCTCCAGGTGCCCCAGGTAGTAGAGGGCCAGGGGGTTGCCGTTCTCAGCCAGCTCTTCGAGGCGGGTGTAATGGTCCGCCGGCGGGGCCGAGAACTCCGGAGCGTCGCCGCGACGCCAACCCGCCGGGGGCCGGGCGCGGTGCTCGAGATGCAGCGGCTCGCCGGCGGTGTCGGTCAGACGCAACCGGACCTCCCAGCCGCCGACGTCGCAACAGGTCTTGACCAGCACTTCGTGCCAGCCCGGCTCCAGCACCACGCCCACCGTCGCGGTGTCCGGGTGGCAGCGGGAGCGGTAGAGGTCGGCGGCGGCGACCTCGGCACCATCGATCCACAGCTTGTAGGCCCCGATGGCGCCCAGCCGGACGAAAACCTCGCGGCGCTCGTCGACGCGGAGCCAGCCGGCCAGATAGCCGCAGACCTGGCTGTTGGGATAGCTGATCGCCGACAAGCGCAAGGGGCCGTAACGGGGCGCCAGGGAGCCCTCGGCCAGCTCGAACTCCGGCCGGGGCAGCCCGCGCCAGCCGACCTCGCTGCGCTTGCCCTGATAGCGGGCGGCCGGGTCCACCCGACCGTCGACCTCGGGGCCGTAAACCGCCTCGAAGCCGGCCTGGTTCTCGTTGTCGAAGGGCCCCAGGAACAGCAGATCGCTCAGATAGCCCAGCTCGTCGGCCAGCTCACTTGCGCGGCGGGCCTCCCCGGCGCGACGCGCCGTCTCCAGCAAGAGCTCACCGGCCCGGGCGCGCAGCTCGGCGCTCTGCCGGGGGTCGGCGTACAGCTCCCCGCAGACACCCTCCAACCGCGTCCAACCGCCCGGGAACTCGCCGGCCAGCAGGTGCAGGCGCTCCAGGTAGAGGGGGTTCTCATCCCGACCCGGAGCTGAACGCAAATAGACCGCAAAGGCGGCGAAGGCCTCACCGAACTCGCCCCGTCCCTGATGGATCAAGCCGGCCAGCTCGGCCAAGGCCGCCGTCGATTCGTCGTCCGCCGTCGGCAGACGATCCCGCACCCGCTCCAACAGAACCTCCGGCTTCTCGCCGGCCAGATAGGCCCGCCAGGCCCGCTGGGCGAACAGGGGATCCTCGAGACCCTCGAGGGCGACGGGATCCTCCAGTCGCGCCGGATCGGCGGCCGCCCGCAGGGCGATTTCACTAGCCGCGGCGCCCAGACAGAATGCGACCAGCAGCAGGATCAGGGGCAGACGACGGGGTACGGTGGTCATTGCTTTCCTCGGGCTGAAACGGCGCGACTGGGGGCGGCGGAGGAGCATTCTTAGGGCATAATAGCGGTCCCGGGGCCGGTAAGTCAACACTCCACGCCGGAACGCTTGACGTGGCCGCACCGCTATCGTAGAATACGCCCCGCTTTTAACGACGGCCTCAACGCCGCGTCCCCCGCACCCAACCCAAGGCAAGGAGCACGCTTTGGCTACCGTTATCCGTCTCAAACGCTACGGCCAGGCCAACCAGCCGACCTACCGCATCGTCGTCGCCGACAGCCGCCATAAACGTGACGGCAAGGTGATCGAAGAAATCGGTCACTACAACCCCCGAACCGAGCCCAGTACGATGGAGGTCGACCAGGAAGCGGCCCGACGGTGGCTCGAAAAAGGCGCCACGCCCTCCAATCAGGTTCGCAACATCCTCAAGCGGATCGGCGTTATCTAGCCCCCCCTTCCGCCGCGTACCGATCGCCGACGAGGGGCGCGCCTGAGCGCGCCCCTCGTCGCAGCGGGAGACCTGCGAACCTGACCGGGGCAAACCCGATTGCCGCGGGCCGGAACCGGCACGGTTTTTGCGGAGGCGAACCGTTAAGATCGTCATTAACGGTCGCCGAGCTGCAAAAACCGTGCCGGTTCCGGCCTCGAGCGGTCTCGGTGGATTGCAACTCGATAGAGGTTATCGTCCGCAGGTCTCCCGCCGCGGCGTTTTTTTATGGAAATGGAACCCGCCCTGCCCTAGAATGGAGGAAACATGGTTGATGAATTCATCGAGATCGGTAAAATCGGCCGCCCCTGGGGGCTGCGCGGCGAGCAGCTTTTCCGGCCTTTCAACGAGGGCGGGCTGGAGTTCTACCAGCGGTTCGACCGTGTGGTCGTCGACGGTCGTAGCCGTGACGTCGCCGGTTGGCGCGAAGACGGCGGGGGTCGCCTGTACCTGCGGTTGGCGGGTGTGGACAGCCCCGAGGCGGCCAAAGCCTACAGCGGCGGCCTGGTGAGTGTGTCGGCGGCGGAGCTGCCGCAGAATCCGGCCGGTGTCTACTACGAGTACCAACTCGTCGGCCTGAAGGTGATCGATGGCTCCGGCGCGACCGTCGGCGTGGTCGAGGGTCTACAGGCCGGTGCCGGGGTGGCCAACGACGTGCTGGTCGTCCGTTGCGAAGACGGAGAGGAGTGGTTGGTGCCCTTCGTCGCGGCCTATGTCGGCGAAATCGATCTCGGCGCCGGTCGCCTGACGGTCAGTGATTACGACGCAGAGGGAGTGGATTAGGATGCGCATTCGCGGTTTGGTGCTGGCAGTTGCGGTCTTGGTTATGGTTCCCGGTGTTGCCGCCGCGGCCATGCAGGGCCACGCCTTCTACGTCCAGAAGGCGCGCAATCTGGTCTTCTCCGATCTGGGGCTGGGCGAGCCCGCCCAGTACGAGCGTTTGGTGAGTCTGATCCGCGGCGAGAACTATCTCGAGGCCGCGGTGCTGATGGAAGAGATCCTCGACGCCGAGGCCCGCTCCTCGGCACTGCGACAGTCCTCCCTGGCCTATCTCTGGGCGGCGGGTGGTGACCAGGGCCTGGCCCTGGAGCTTTT
The DNA here is from genome assembly GCA_014728225.1 of Candidatus Coatesbacteria bacterium. Classification (NCBI taxonomy): domain Bacteria; phylum Candidatus Coatesiibacteriota; species Candidatus Coatesiibacteriota bacterium. Next base: position 21,735 of record WJLX01000100.1, read on the forward strand.
CAACAACGTGGATGACGCTCCGGCGCATCTCCAAGTCCCTATGGCCCGGGCCTTGTGTCTGCACGACCTGGGCCGACTGGCCGAGGCCGCCGCCGTTTTCACCGCGGTCGCCTCCTCGAGTTCCGCTGCGGGGGAGAGCAGGCTGGCGGCCTGGAACGCCCTGGTGGATTACCGGGAAGCCGCCGGCTCCTACGTCAAGCGACCCGACGAGGGCGTACCCCAACTGGTCTACGATTACCGCAACGCTTACGAGGAACTGGCCGGCCTGTTCGAGTGGGGCGCCGCGGAGATGCCCCGGGAGCGCCTGCTGGCGGACCTGGCCGAGACCCTCGGTCGCTACGGCCTGTACGCGGCGGCGGGCGATCTCTGGCGTCGGGTCCTGGAGGCCCCCCTGCCCGAGGACGCCGGCGCCGAAGAACTCAGCCAGGCCTACGCCGCGGTCAAGCTGGCCGACCTGTCCCGGCAGAGCGGCGCTTACACCAGCGCCGCCGCCTGGCTGGAGCGGGCCCTCGAGCTGGCCGAGACCGAGGAGCTGCGCCGTTACGCCCAGAACCAGCTCGAGGCCCTGCAGACTGCCGCCCAGGGCCGGGTGGCCGAAGCCGTCATCCGCGGGGCTCCGGAAAGCGAGGAAGCCGCCCGTTTGGCCCGGCAGCGCATCGACAACCTCCTCGTCGACGAGAACGCCCCCACCCCCTATCTTTCCGCCGCCGAACTGGCCTTCGCCGAACTAGTCGATATCGATTTGGGACAGCGGTATCTCGAACGCGCCCTGCAGGAAAGCGAGAGTCCGGCGCGGGTCGTCGCCCTGGCCGGCGAGGCCGCCTACGCCCTGACCCGGGTCGGAGACTACGAGGCCGCCGACGACCTCTACGGCCTGGCGCTGTCCGTCGATCCGGGCAACGAGCCCCTGGTCTACACTTACCGGCTCAACGCCGTCCGACTGGCCCTGGCCGACGAGCGTCTCGGGGAGGCCGTCGACAGTCTCTACGGCCTGCTGGGGGATGCCGACAGCGGGACACGGCTCGAGGCGGCCTTCATCCTGCTCGAGCTGGGGCGCGAACACCAGCGGCCGGAGTGGATCTGGTCGGCGGTCCACGAGGCCCAGGGACTGAGCGGTCAGAGCCGGGTGCCCCTGCTGCTGGGCGCCAGCGAGGCCTTCCTGCTGGAGACGGAGGAAACCCTGGAGCCCGAGCGGCTGCGCGAGCTGCGCAACGAAGCCGTGGTGGCGCTGGGGGCGGCGATCCAGCAGGCCGAAGACGACCTGCGCACCGAGATTCGCATCCGCTCCGGCGATGTCTTCGCCGCCTTCGCCCTGGCCATCGAAAACCATGATCCCGCAGCGGCGGCCAAGGATCAAGACAAAGCCCGCCGGGCCTGGGAACGGGCCCGGGAAACCGCCGTCGAGGCCGGCGACGAGCGCACCGTCGCCGAGATCGATCGTCGGCTCGCCGAGCTGCCGGCGACGGATTCCTGAGCCGGCCGGATCGCGATCGACACAAACCCCCTTTCTCCTCAGCCGCCCGGCGGACGCCCCATGACGGAGCGACGCCGGGTGGTCGATGCTGCACCGCGCCGGGCTAATCGGCCGGCGGCCCCCTTGACATATCACAGACCCACCCGTAAGATATTGGCTGATTTACCCTGAAGCGACGAACTCAAAAAGCGGTCCGGAAGCGCAGCTCCGAACGCCCCGGGGTCGTCGCTCCGGCTCGATCTGCCGGGCCGCCGCCCAGCGACCTTTGCTCCAACACCGGTTTGGAACCCGACCCGCGGCCCCTGCGTATCCACCCAATACCCCACCCCGCATCAACGGCGGTAGAAACGCTTCCACAGCAGTGCGCCCGGGGTTGGGGAACCGCAGCACCGGGCCGTCGCCGACAATCGCGATCCGCCCTTTCGAAGGAGTAGTCATGTCTAAACGGATTATCCTGGTCCTGATCAGCCTGCTCGTGCTGGGTGCATTAGCCCAAGAGGCGGATCCCGCCGATAAAACCGACACCGAAGCCGTCGCCGTCGAAGCCCCCGCCGAGACCGTCGGGGAAGGCCGGATGACCAAATGGCTGATCTTCGATCTTTACAGTGAGTTCCCCTACCGGGACGAAACCTACACCGACCCGGAAAGCGACCTGCCGGTCAAGCGCCGCGTGGACTGGATCGGCGCCGCCATCGCCCTCAGCGTCAACTACGACCTGATGCAGAGCTCCAACGTCTGGATCATCGAGCGTTCCAACCTGCTCTACAAGTTTCAGCAGCTCTACCAGGCCCTCAACGACGCCGACCGCGACACCGCCATCCAGCAGGCCAAGCTGGAGAACGTTTCTCTCAACGTCAACGAGGCCAGTGGTCTGAACACCGTCTTCAACGCCGACTACATGATCACGGGCTCCTTCAACAAACCCGACATCCCCGTGGTAACCGCCACCATCGAGGTCCGCCGGGCCGATCCGCCCTTCGACGTGTTGGCCTCCTTCGACTTCGAGGGCACCTACGACGAGCTGCCCGCCCTCTCCCGGGAGATCAGCCGGACGATCATGGATGAGTTCGGCCTCTTTCCCCGCCCGGGAACGGAAGGCTACTGGTCCGAGCCGCTGACCGACAACCTCGAGGCCTACCGCTGGATGGCCGAAGCCATCACCGGCGGCCACTCGGGCAAGATGATCGCCTTCTTCGAGCGGGCGATGGAAAAGGACCCCAACTTCTTTATCACTCTGGTCGAGTTCGGCAAGGTCCTCTACGCCGAGAAGCAGTACGAACGGGCCTTCGAGATTCTGGAGAAGGCCACCGACATCGAGGAAGGCGCCAACAATCAGCTCGCCTGGCTGCGCCGCGGCAACGCCTACTTCAACGCCGCCTCGACCATTACCCAGAACATCGAGTATCTCAACGAACCGCCCGAAGAGGATTGGGAGCTGGGTGATTCGAGCCTGATCAAGAACAAGACCGACGCCGCCCTGGCCAACGAGTATTATCAGAAGGCCCTCGAGTATTACCAGAAGAGCGTCGAGGTCGACCCCGGCTACGTCGACGGCTGGATCAGCGTCGCCACCACCCAGGGCCGTCTCGAGCAGCCCGCCGAGGCCCTGGACACCTGGGCCCGGATCATCGAGATCACCGATATCTGCGACGAGGCCTTTTTCCAGCTCGGTCGCGCCGCCTGGGACAACAAGGAATACGATACGGCCCTCAACTACTTCGAACAGACCATCGAGATCAACCCCCGCCACGTCCAGGCCCTCTACAACGGCGCCGTATTGGCCAACGCCCTGGACGACAACGACAAAGCCCTCGAGATCCTCAACGTCTATTTCAGTTGGGCGCCGCCGGGCCACAGCCTCTACACCCGCTTCGACGAGCTATTCCAGAAAGTCATCTCCCAATAACCCGGACCCCGTTTTACGAGGGAGGCGCCGACGCGCCTCCCTCGTTTTTCTTCCAGGCATCAACGCCGCGGTGTCGGTCAAGCCGCTGCCGGAACCGGCACGGCGCTGCGGCGCCGATGCGGCGTCGGGCGCGGGGTTCGAACCCGTGACAACCGCTGAGGACGGCCTTCGGCGAGCAGGACGCCGCCGGGATTTACATTGCTCCGGACGGGGTCTATAATCGCCCCTTGGATTTCGACCCCGCTGTAGCAATGGCGACAAGGAGGCCCCAGCCGATGGCAGACCACGACATGGAAACGTCCCTGGACACGCGCTGCGTTCACGGCGGCGACCACCCCGACGAGCGCACCGGCGCGGTGAGCACCCCGATCTACCAGGTATCGACCTTCGCCTTCCAGTCCGCCGAGCACGGCGCGGCCTGCTTCCAGGGCGAGGCCGACGGCTACATCTACAGCCGGCTGTCCAATCCGACTGTGGACACCTTCGAGCGCAAGATGGCGGTCCTCGAGGGCGCCGAGGCCGGGTTGGCCTTCGCCTCGGGCATCGCCGCCACGCACAATCTCTGCCTGCAGGTGGCCCACGGTGGTCACATCGTCAGCTCGGACACCATCTACGGCGGTACCTTCGCCCTGTTCCGCAACCTGCTGCCGCAGATGGGCGTCGAAGTCGATTTCGTCGACACCACGGATCTCGGCAACATCGAGCGGGCGCTGCGTGAGGACACCAAATTGATCTTCTTCGAGACGCCGGCCAACCCGACCCTGGCGGTGACGGACATCGCCGCCGCCGCCGAGTTGGCGCACTCCCGGGGCAGCCTGCTCTGCGTCGACAACACCTTCGCCACCCCGGTGCTGCAGCAGCCCCTGGAGCTGGGCGCCGACGTGGTGCTGCACAGTTGCACCAAGTACGTCAGCGGCCACGGCGACGCCGTCAGCGGCTGCTACGTCGGCTCGCAGGAGTTCATCGACGAGGCCCGGGAATGGCGCACCGACATCGGCGGGATCATGGCCCCCTTCCAGAGCTGGCTGCTGTTGCGCGGCTTGAAGACCCTGCACCTGCGGGTCCAGCGCTCCCAGTCCAACGCCATGGTCCTGGCCGAGTTCCTGCTCAATCACCCCAAGGTCGAGCGAGTGCTCTATCCGGGCCTGGACTGCCATCCGGGCTACGCGACGGCGCAGAAGCAGATGCGCGGTCCCGGCGGCGTGCTCTCCTTCGAGGTCGTCGGCGGTGTCGAGGCCGGCGCCCGGCTGATCAACAACGTCGCGATGATGGTCGTCGCCGTCTCGCTGGGCGACTGCGCCACCCTGATAGAGCATCCAGCCAGCATGACCCACTCCACCATGGAGCCCGAGGAGCAACTGCGGTACGGCATTACACCGGGCCTGGTCCGCGTGGCCGTCGGCCTCGAGGACCCGGACGACCTGATCGCCGACATGGACCGCGCTTTGGAGGCGGTCTAATCGCGGCTGGATTATCCTGGACAGCCGGGGCGCGTTTTGCTACAATACGGCTCCGTTCCGTGGTAAGGACGATGCAACAGCGTGTCGGGGCGTAGCGCAGTCTGGTAGCGTACCTGAATGGGGTTCAGGGGGTCGGAGGTTCGAATCCTCTCGCCCCGACCATCCCTGCGGCGGAGCGTTGACAAACACCGGACGAACGATGTCGACTAAGCGATACCCCTTCCGGCCGAAGTCGGGAGGGGTTCTGTTAACGGTTCGACCCCCGGACACGAGATTTGACGTCCGCCGGGTTCAGGGCCGCCGCGGTGTCCTCGTCGCCGGCGGCTGCTTGTTGCATTCCGGGCGGTGAGGGGGTATCATCGTTCCCGCGGCCTGAGCACTTCCTGGCAACCACCTACCGCCCTCGGCGGTTCAACCTGGAGAAACAACGACTGATGTTCTGCCCCCAATGCGGCAAGGAACTGCCCGACGACGCCAAGTTCTGCATGAACTGCGGCTACCAGATTCCCCGGAAGGACGAGGCGGCGCAGAAGCCGGCCGCCGGGGCGGAGTCCGTCGAAAGCCCCGAACCCAAGCCGGCCCCGCCGATGCCCGAGGCGATCCCGGAGGAACAGCCGACCCCCGAACAGCCCGAGCCTCCAACCGCCCCGCCCGTTGAACCAGCCGCCCCGGTGGTCGACAAACCTAAGCTGACGTCAGAGAACTGGCTGCAGCTCGTCTTCACCATCGGTCTGGTGGGCACAATGTTCGCCGCCTTCCTGCGTTTCGGCAGCGAAGCCTACTACAGCGCGCTGATGATGGGCGGCCCCGGCTTAACGGGCTTCGGCGAGGCGCTGGGCTACGCCTTCGGTCTGGCCCGGACCTCGATCGGCAGCTTCGGCTACGGCTTGCCGGTGATCGCCCTGCTGCTGGGAGGCTTGACCATTTTCCTCAGCCGCTTCAAGCGCGACCTGCTGGAGCGGTTCCTGCCGGCCAACGGCGCTTTGCGCATCGGCGGCGGCGTGGCCCTGGCCGGCCTGTTGATGGCTGTCAGCAACGCCTTCGACTCGACCCTGATGTGGTTCATCTTCTGCCTGCTGAGCGGTGCGACACTGGCCTACACCGCCCTGATCCTGCTCAGCCACAGTGACAAGTTCCAGGCGGGCTTCCTCCAGCGGCTGGGCTATCCGATGGCCGCCTACTCCCTGCTGGTCTATGCCGGCTCCCTGGTCCTTTCGGGCCTGGGCAGCCTGCTCGGCGTGGGCTTTCTGGCCTACAGTTTGCCGCGGATCTTCATGATCATCAGCGGCATCGCCGGTGTCCTGGGCGTGTTGGGCTTCGCCATCGACCTGCTGCTCAAGACCCTGTTCCGGGAGTCGTAAAGAACCCGGCGAGGCGGCAGGATTCAGGATTGGAAGCGGGGGGCCGGGCGGCCTCCCGCTTTTTCCCGGCCCGCCGCCGATTACGTTGACAGGCCCCGATGTGACAGCTAAACTAAAAATCACCCTTGCTGGTCGAGTTAGCCCTTCTGCATCGCCCTAGAACCGCCTGGCGGCCGACGAGACAATCCGGCGCGGACGCTCCGCGCCGCCGGGCCACCTGGAGATGACCGAACAGACCACCCCGCTGACGTTGCTCAAGCTGACCGACGGCCGCCTGGTCCCCTACGACAAGGAGCGGGTGGCCACGGGTATTCTGGCCGCCTCCCAGGCGGTGGGCCGCACCGACCCCCTCTGGCCCAACGAAGTCGCCGAAGCCGTCACGGTCTATCTGCGCCGGCAGACCCGCTCGGGCATCCTTACCGAGAAGGAGCTCGAGGAGGCCGTCGTCAAGACCCTGCTGCGCACGGGTCACATCGAGATGGCCAAGGCCTACGTTCTCTACCGCAGCCAGCGTCGTCTGGAAAAGAACCAGCGCCTGATGTCCGTCAGCACCGGCCTGGAGGAGGAACAGGGCCCGAGCCTGGGGCGCAGCCGCCGGAATCCGCGCCGCGACGAGCTGCTGCAACTGGAAATGCCCGAGGTCACCCTGGAGCTCGACGCCGAGCGTCGTCCCGCTATCCTGGTGCGCGACCTGTCCGGCGAGTTGATCGAGTGGCGGCGCACCGATCACCTCAAGACCCTGACCGCCGTCACCGGACTGGCGCCCTCGATCGCCGACCACCTGATCGGCGAGATCCACCAGACCCTGGAGCGGCACGACCTGCTGCCGGCGCCGCTGATACTGGTCCTCTATCTCCAGGCGGTCAAGCTGATCGAGCTCGACGCCGGCGAGGAGGGGCTGGTCGAGCTGGCGGCCCTGCCGATCCAGTTGATCGCCGGCTTGCTGGGCCGCGGCTGCCGCGTCAGCAATGACGGCGCCCACAGTCGTCCCGACTCCTTCAAAGAGCCGTCCTCGAGGATCGCCCCGCCCGCCGTCGTCGAGCGCGTCGCCGGCAACGCCCTGCTGGGCGAGTACGCCCTGATCAAGCATTACCCCAAGGCCGTCGCCTACGCCCACTACTCGGGTGAGCTGCACCTCGAGCGGCCCTGGACGATCAACCGCCCGGCGCGCCTCGTCGTCGATGCCGCCGGAGTGGAGCGCCTCGACGACCTGCTCGAGCTGGGCGACTACTGCGAGGTGCTGATCGTCGAGGGGCTGCGCGGCTACCTGGAGAACCTGTCGGCGGAACCGCCCGTCTACCACCGTCGACTGGCCCGTTGGCTGGAGCGCTACCGGAGTGTCGGCATACCCCTCGACGGGCTGCACCTGGAGTGGCGCGGCGGCGGACCGCGACGCCTGGGCCTGGACTTCCCCGCCGACGGTGTCGATCCCGCCCCCCTGCTGGAGACGACCAGCCCCCTGGTGCTGCGTCGCCCCGCTGAGCGACACCAAGGGCTGACCGCCTCCCGGGTGGCCGTCAACCTCCACCGCTGCGGGCTCTACGGCGAGGAACGCGCCGCCCAACTCGGCGTCGAGGCCGTCAAACACGCCATCAAGGCCGCCCGGGCCAAGAAGAAGTTCCTGCGCCGCCTGGTCAACCGCAGCGCCGGCGGCCTGCTCGGTCCCCTGATCGGGCACTGCGGACGGCGGGAGTTCAACGACGCCGGCGGCAGCCTCGAGGTCGACCTTTACGGGCTGGACCGGGCCGTTTTCCGCCTCTGCGGCGAGTGGCCCTCACAGAGCGAGCGCGCCGCCGGACTGCTGCGCCGCCTGGCCGAGGAGCTGGTCGGCGGCAGCCGCCGCCTGTCCCGGGAACGCAACATCGAACTCACCCTGCACGCCCGGGCCGACAGCGTACTGGACGGTATCTTCGACATGCTCGACCGCACCGTTCTCGGCCTGGACGACGATCCGCAACCGCCGTCATTCAACCTGCCCGGGGAGCCGGGGATAGAGTTCCACGGTCCCTACGCTCCGGCCTACCCGCCCGGCGTCGCCGTCGAGCTGCAGTGCTGCGTCCCTCCCGACGACCTGTCCACCGCCGCTCGGGCGGCCGCCGCCGCCGCCGCCACCCGCCTGGTCCTGCACCGAAGAACATGACCTGCACAGCGCTGTGCGGATCGGTGTACCGCCGGCGTTGGGGGTTCGCAA